>JBOGWH010000208.1:0-1319 GCA_050692975.1 Actinomycetota bacterium
CCGGTGTCGAGAGCCTCGGCCTCGTCGTATTCTCCGTCCTTGGCGGTTAGCATCAGGATCGGCGTCCACACGCCCGCCTTTCTCAGGCAGTCGCAAACGAGGTATCCGTTGAGGCCCGGCAGCATGATATCGAGAATGATTACGTCGAAGTGCTCGGTCTGGCCTCGGAGCAATCCGTCCGATCCGTCGTGAGCTAGGTGAGCCTCGAAGCCCTCTGCCTCAAGGCCCCGCTTCAGCCCCGACGCCAGATGACGGTCGTCCTCCACAACGAGTACGCGCACCGGGCCATCCTATTTCCCGGGGGTCATAAGGGGAGCTGAAACCGATCAAGTAATCGAGAATGCATGCTCGGTGAGAGTTTGGTTCCCGCCTGCATCAATCGCCAAGACTTCGGCTTTGTAGTCGCCGGTCGTAAGGAACTCTGCCGGGATCGGGAGCCGGGTGACTGTTGCGTCCAGAGTAGCGTCGAAAGTTCGATTGCCCCCCGCTGAGAGGGGTTCCTCAGCCACCACCAGCACTTGGTAGCCGACAATATCAATCCCGGCCGGCTTGGTAACCGGATCCCAATCAACCACCAGCGAGTCTCGCGAAATTTCGGAGTCATTGGCTGGGGAGACCATGCGCGGCCCGTCGGGCACCCGATGGCTCAGCCGGAACGTGCTGCGCATTTCTCGGCCGTCAATCGTTTGCCCGGTGAACGTGTACTTGCCCTCGGGAAAAAGCTCCTTAAACTTTTCAAAGGGGAATTCAACGAAAGGCGGCTCGCTGCTTTCCGAGAACAGCTCGGTGAGTCCGTAGTTTTGGATGACGTCCTCAGCCTCTGCCTCGAATACCTCTCGGCCTGCAGGATTGGCCACCCCAATCTGTCGCCACGGTTCTGCATCGGCGAAGATCTGCAGCCCGGCGTCGCCGTCGGTGGCGTTGTACTCGATCTTGAGTCTCGCATCACTAAAGGGGATTGAGTTGCTGCGAGCGACCGCACGAGCGGCCGGTATCGCCAGCGGAAGCAACCCAATCAGCAGCAGGTACTTGAAGGTGCGGCTTCTATTGAACATGCTCTGTTCCTTTCCTTGGCCGGAGGTTTCCGGGTTCGGAAGGATGTTTTCATTTCCCGCCTTAACGCCGGCTTAAGGAACCTGCCCGGCTGCTCATAAGGCTAGCGGCATGTTCTCCGTTACTATGTCGGCAAGTTGTCCGTGGTCGGTACGGCGGTGACGCCAGTCGGAACGGTCCATGGGCGCCCATATGCCTTTTGTGGCACTCCCGGCTTGGGACCTAGTCTTACTGAGCCGCCGGCGAATTGCTCGGCCTCACGAAGA
>JBOGWH010000209.1:0-6526 GCA_050692975.1 Actinomycetota bacterium
CTTGTGCAAGCACCGATTCTGCGGCTTCCCCCCGGCGGAGGCAATATGCCAAATGTCATCAGTTTGTGCCGCAGGCGAGCCCCTCTGTGTTTAAGCGAGACCGGCTGTTTGGAGGGGCCTGCCCCTCAAATCGATAAATTCGATGTCCGGGGCCTCAACCGCCCTGGTTATTTCATCCGGCCCACCCCCCTATGATGTAGGCATGGGATTGACGCATGTTGAAGTGACCGTTACTTCGGCAAGCAAGAAAAATGGAGCCTATACGGCCGAATTTCTCGTCGACAGCGGCGCCACCGACTCAATAATCGCGTCGGATGAGCTCCAGCGCTTTGGAATAGAACCTGAAACCGCAGGCCTGTATGAACTGGCGGATGGGTCCAGGCGCGAGTTTCAGATCGGCGGGGCC
This sequence comes from Actinomycetota bacterium, assembly GCA_050692975.1. GTDB lineage: Bacteria > Actinomycetota > CADDZG01 > JAHWKV01 > JAHWKV01 > JBOGWH01. The sequence continues at coordinate 407 of JBOGWH010000209.1, forward strand.
AGACTGGAGTTCATGGGAGCGATCAGGTTTGCCACCGTCGTTTTTGGCGCCCCCGGGGCCGAGCCGGTTCTGGGAGTAACGGCCCTGGAATCCGCCGGCTTTATGCTCGACCCGACAACTCAAACCCTAAAGAAGCTTCCGGCTATTCCTCTGAAATAGCTCCGGCAGCCTTGAGAATCATCCCGGGTCGGCCTGGGACCGCCTCTGAGATGCCGGGCAAACTTAGGAAATGGGGGTTGCGGCCCCCGCACGGCTGAGAAAGTTCTCGATAAGGCCGATGCCGCCGGCGGTCAGCACCGACTCTGGATGGAATTGCACCCCCTCGATCGCATGGCTGCGGTGGGCGACTCCCATGATCACTCCCTCGGCGGTGCGGGCGGTGACTTCCAGTTCGGCCGGCACTGTGGCCGGGTCGATCACCAAGGAATGGTAGCGCGTGGCCTCCAGGGGGCTGGGTAGGCCGGCGAAGAGCCCGGTCGAATCATGGACCACCATGGACGTCTTGCCGTGCATCAGGGAAGACGCCCGGATAACGCTGGCTCCGAAAGCAACCCCGATCGCCTGGTGGCCGAGGCAGACTCCCAGGATCGGGGTGCGACCGGCGAACCGGCGGATCACCTCAATGCAGCAGCCGGCCGCTTCGGGGCGCCCGGGGCCGGGGGATATGACTATCGCCTCCGGGGCAGCTTGCTCGATCGCCGCCAGGTCTGTGTCGTTGCGCAAAGTGACGGGATCGGCCCCCAGTGCGCCCAGGTACTGGACGAGATTGAAGACGAAAGAATCGTAATTGTCGATAACTACGACTCTCAATAGTTCTCCGGAAGAAATCGATTGATCCAATCGAAGAACAAGAAGAGTGGCGGGTTGCCGAGGTCCCCGAACAGACCCGGCTGGCCGGTGGGTACCGGGACGGCCACCAGTATCAGGACAACAACCCAGAAGAGTATCCGGCGTCTTTTTGCCCAGCGATTGCTTTCGGCCATCAAGCCGCCCCCGCCTTCGGCGACTCCAGTTCGGCGACGATGATCAGACGCTGCCTCGCAGAGTACCTGGGATGGCAGGTGGTCAGGGTGAGCCTGGCGTCGGCAGTCGGGACAATTACGCTCAGGTCGGTGGGAAGGACTATCTTCTTGTCGATCACCCGGTAAGTGTAGGCCGCCGTTTTGTCCTGAATCTCGATCAAGTCGCCGCGGTTGAGCTCATCGAGGCGGAAAAACGGGGCTCCGTAGGTCGTCCGGTGGCCGGAGATAACCGAATTGCCCTGCCTGCCCGGAAGGGCGGTTCCGGTTATGTGCCCGGGACCTCTTTTTAGCTGCGGGTCGATCTCATCCAGACCACCCCCTTCCACTACGACCTTCTCGAGGGCGATCTTTGGGATCTTGATCAAAGCGATGCCGTCGCCGATCTTCGGTTTTGGCGGGTCTGCCGGTGGGGCGCTGTTACCCGGGACGGGAACAAATTCGGCCGCCAGGGCCTCCTGGTGACGGTCGGTAATGACGTTCGTCCCGTAGAGCTGGTAGGCGAGGAAAAGGAGAACCAGAACCCCCACGGAGATGAAGACCTTGCCAATCCGGCGAAGTACCATGGGCGCCAGAGTAACATTCCGTACAGCGTCGCCTGCCCGGGCAATCATGGGCCGGTGCGGGTACAATCTGGCCCTTCGTCCGCCCGGAAGGAACCGAAATTGCCCAAGTCCAAATCCAAGAGAACCCGATACGTCCCGCCGCCGAAACCCAAGCCCAAACCGTCGCCCCGGTGGGTGCCGGTCTTGTTTTTTGTGCTGCTCGGGCTGGGCTTTGCTGCGATTCTCTGCCGCTACATCCTGGCGGGCACCGTGGATCTGTTCGACAACGACTGGTTTATGTGGGGCGGCTTGCTCTCGATATTCGGAGGGTTTGCGGTAGCCACCCAGTGGCGGTAGCGGCTATGTCTGCCCTTCCGGGCCTGCGGGCCGCCTGACCAGCTCCATCGCTTCCCCGCAGTGCCGGGGCGCCTTTTCCTTTGCGGCCATCACGACTGCCAGCTCCAGACCACACATCGAGCAGACGTAGTTGAGGCGCAGACGCGGGTCGACTTTCACGGGCTCTGGATCGGGGGGAGGGGGACTTCCCATTTGCAGAAAAAAGCCCACGCCGAACCAGGCGACTCCCGCCGCCATCAGGCCGGAAAGCACCATCCGCAGGGGACCGTTGACGTTGCCGGCCATCAGCCAAAGCCCTGCGGCCGCCACCATGAGGATGCCGAAAAGCAGGGTTGCCTTAATCAGTGTGCCGGCAAACCTTGCAACTCCCTTTGTCCGGCCGGCGGTCTTTTCCACGCCTTACAGGGTAGCGCCGGGAGCCAGGGACGGGCCCACCGCTGGACCCGCCGTAGACTATTGCCCCACAGAACCCCATAAGGAGACACGGGAAAATGGCCGTCAAGTTTCAGTCCGAACAGTATTTCGAAGCCGTAAACGCGGCCCTTCAGAACGATGAAGCGGTGAAAAAGGCCGCCCGGGGCCAAAACGTCCTAGTTCAGGTCGTAACCCAAAACGTTCCCGGGGACGGCGAGAAAAGGACCTATCTCAAAATCACCGATGGCTTCCCCGAGACCGGAATAGGGGAGGTGGACAAACCCGATGCCACCATCACGCAGAATTACGACACCGCTTGCGCACTCGACCAGGGAAGTCTGAACGCGCAGACGGCCTTTATGCAGGGAAAGATCAAGATCAAGGGCAGCCTGATGAAAATGATGCACCTCCAGGGCTTTTTGCAGGCTCTGGCCCCGGCGGTTGCGTCCATCGAGCGGGAGTACTAAAAGCTCTAACTGGATTTGTCTCCCCCAAACAACTTAGAATGCGGCCCTTCGATGGTCCTCGGCTGGGAGGCTCGTGAAGGGGGAACAAGAAAATGGGCAGGAGCCTTGGCCCTTGCACTCATCGCGTCGGTCGTCTTCTTGCTACCCGGGCCGGCGGATGCCGCCGGAGGGAAGTACGCGCTGGTCGTGGGCGTCGGGGACTTTCTCAGCTCCGCAACGAAATCCAACCCCGGCTCCGTGGGCGACGCCGTGGATGTCACCACGCTGCTTTCGGGCGAAGGCTACGAGGTCAGGACGCTAACCGACGCAACCGCCACGGCATCGGCTATTCGCTCTGGCCTTTCCTGGCTCGCCGACAAATGCGACCCGGGAACCGACTGTGCGCTTCACTATTCCGGCCACGTCAAGCAGGCGGCCTTCAATGATGGCGACTCCGAGAGCCTGGATGAAGCATTGTGGCCGTACGACGGAGCTTTTATCCCGGATGGAGAGCTAGCCTCCTACCTGCGGCAATTAAAGGGCCGAGCATGGATCAACATCTCGGGTTGCGAAGCTGCCGGGTTCAACGATTCGGTGGCCAGTTCCAACCGGCTGTTCACGGCATCATCGCTGGAGTCCCAGAAATCCTACGAGAGCCCCGAATGGAGCAATTCCATCTGGACGGGGCTGCTGGTCGACCAGGGGATGCTCCAGGACCAGGCCGACGCCAACGGCGACGGCCATGCCACGTTGAGCGAGGCCTTCAATTGGGCCCAGCCCAGGGCGACCGAGCATACGCTGAAGCAGCGCAAGGGCAAGCAGACTCCCTACATGGCCGGAGGTGGCCTGGAAAGCTGGTTCCCCTCGCTGGCATCGCCCTCCTACTCGGCCGACCTCCCCGCGGGGCCTCCCCCCGGCCGCTTCTGCATCCTGTTCATCTGCTTGTAGCCCGTCCCGGCCCTTAGGGCCCTACCCGACGCCGGACCTCCTCTGCGATGATCGCCTCTTCTCTTGCATGGACCAGCAGCACCTTCACTTCGGGCGTTGATGAAATTGAGGCCCGGGGTGGTGCCCCAGTGGCCCAGCAGCCGTCGCTTTCACGTGCCCGGGCTCGAGAGGGCGCCTGAGAAGCGGGTTGTCGAGCAGATAGATCTGCCCTACCGACTGGGTCGGGTCGGAGAAGTCTCGATAAGATGCGGCGGCGCGGGTCGATGAGTGACAACGGCCCCGCAGGAAGGCGATCGAGTTCGCTCAACCGCAGGTAGTCTCGAGAACCATCTATCTACGGAGGACCCGATGCGGTTGATCTGGATAGGCCTTGCAAGCTTCTTTGGAGGCATAAGCCGATACCTAGTGGAGGGCTGGATCAGCTCGGCGACCCGCGGGACGTTCCCATGGGGCACTCTCGCCGTCAATGCCAGTGGGTCGTTTCTGCTCGGGTTCATCTTCACGGTTATGACCGAACGGTTCCTTCCGCATCCAGACTTCCGGGTCGCGGTCACCGCCGGGTTTCTGGGTGCCTACACCACCTTTTCTACGTTCGCCTTCGAGACCTTCAGGCTGGGAGAGGACGGGGCGATCGTGCTGGCGAGCCTCAATGTCGTTGCCTCTGTCTTAGCCGGTGTGATCGCAGTGTGGCTCGGAATCGTCGCGGGGAGGGCGCTATGAGAATCGAGGGTCAAGGAAAGCTCCTGCGGATCTTCATCGGGGAATCCGACACGTGGCATGGCCGGCCGCTTTATGAGGCGATCGTTCGTCGTCTCCGTGAAGAGGGAATCGCCGGCGCAACCGTGTTCCGGGCGATAGAGGGATTCGGGGCTCACAGCCGGCTCCACACAGCCCGCATCCTCCGGCTTTCTGAGGACCTGCCTCTGCTGATCGAGGTTGTCGACAAGACGGAAGCGATCGAAAGGATCTTACCAATCCTCGACGAGATGGTTTCGGAAGGGCTCGTGACGATGGAGAACGTTGAGATCGTTGCCTATCGCGCCGGCAAAAAGCCCTCCTCTTAATCCAATTTCGTTCGTTCGTTCGTGGAGCCGAGGAGATTCGAACTCCTGACTTCTGCCTTGCAAAGGCAGCGCTCTGCCAACTGAGCTACGGCCCCCAGAACAACGGCCTTCCAGTCGAGGGAAGGGCTCCGCCATTGTAGCCCCGGCATCCAGGCCGCAAATCAGCCTGCGGCTGCGCTTTTTGGTCCGGGGCGGTCACCGAACCTGGTGAGTCTGGCAACGCGCGGCCCGCGCTGGGCCAGCAGAGCGAAGAACGCACCGGGATCGAAGACCTGGTCGGGAAACACCGCCCCCGGCCGAAGCGACCCGCCGGCCATGAGGCGGACCGCCGTCAGCACCGTCGCCGAAAGGAGATTCGGCAGAGAGTCGGCGATCCCGTAAGCGACGCTTTCAGAAGCGCCGGCAGACTCCCCGGCCACGTCCACCCGGGCGGCGGACCAGGCAGGCGAGTTGGGGCGGATCGGTGGAATCGAATCGATCACCCGGTCCCACAGCGGGCGTGCCCCGTTACCGTTTCTCGAGACCATTGCGGGCCGCAGAAGGGAGGCGAGCGCCGGCTCCGCTACTCCGTTTTTCACGCGGACTTCCCCCACGTTGCCCAGCGCTCTTGGAATGACCACGGCCTCGGCGCCCCGGCAGAGGCCGACCGTCTTCCATCCGATCGGCTCGGGGAAAAACACCTTTTCCTGAGCCGTTCCCGAAGGCTGCTCGTGCAAAGCTCCGTCCTTGTATACCAGGGCTGGAGAGGAGCGAGAGGAAACCGCCCGTGCGAGTCCCATCTGCCCGAATGCGCCGGTCGCCGAAAGTACATAGGCGAGTCGGACAGACTTGATCTGTTGCAGGTCGGCCCTGGTGAACGCCGCCAGCAGGTTCGTCAGACCCGGGGAGAAATTGCAACCCATAAGCACCGTCCGGCCGGCTGCAACGGCCTTGGCGTCGAGCGCCCCCAGAGCGTCCAGAGCATCGGCGCCGTAGCCGATCGAAAGATAGTCGGTATCGCTGATTATCGACTTCTCGGCCCAGTATCGGTCGGAGCGGGCGTTGTCTCCCCAGCATCCGACCACCAGCCGGCATTCCTTCAAATCCGCCGAGGTTGCGCCGGGGTCCAGAAAGTCAACTTCGCTGATACCGGGGGCTTCTATCAGGTCTCGCGCAAGCAAAGAAGCGACACCTCCGGGTTTCCCGGCGATTCCTAACCGCACTCGCTAGGGCTCTCGGCCGTCCGGAGGGACGTGGGACGCTTCTCCTGCGGGCGTGGCGTCCTGCCAGACGCCCTCCGCAGGCCGCCGGGCCCGCCGGGTGATCATCCGGCCTATCACGGCCGCCA
>JBOGWH010000210.1:0-1586 GCA_050692975.1 Actinomycetota bacterium
TTGCCAAGGTTGCCGGGATCGGGGGGTCTGAGCGACATCTGCTGACGCTGCTGCCCGCACTTGCCGGCGCCGGGCTTGATGTCCGAATGGTGGTCATGGCTTCAGGCCAAGCGGGCCGGTTCATCGAGGGCCTTCGAGGTTTGGGCATCGAGGTCACAGCCCTCCCGGCGGGCCCGGACGTGAACCCCGCCCTGGCTCTCCGGCTGCGGGCCTTGATACGGGGATGCGACCTCGTGCATACCCATCTGATCCATGCCGACCTCCACGGATTGATCGCGGCGAAGGCGGCCGGTGTACCGTCGGTATCGTCGCTGCATAGCGCCCATTCCTTCTACGCACGTCAACCCTACACATCGGTCTTTCGCCTGGGCAGCCGCCTGGCTAGCAGGCGCATTGCGATCTCGCAGCACGTCAAAGACTTTCTCGTCGGCAACGCACTGGCCGTCCCGGAGCAGGTGATCGTGGTTCCCTACGGGATCGATACCTCCCGCTGGCGCTTCGACGACCAACTGCGGCGCCGGGCCCGCGACGGCTTCGGGATCCCCGGCGGCGCGGTGGCCGTCGGCGTGGCGTCCAGACTGATCAAGGGAAAGGGACATGAATTCTTGATTGAAGCGATGGGTCGAGCGCTCCCCGAGGCCCCGCAGCTTTGCCTGCTTGTCGGCGGCGACGGCCCGCAGCGTGGGCATCTCGAGAAGGCTGCAGCCGAGCTTCTTCCTCGGCAAAGCTACCGGTTTTGCGGCTTCGTCCCCGAAATAAAGGACTTCATGGCCGCCTGCGACGTTCTGGCCTTTCCCACGGTCCCGCCGCTCAGCGAAGGATTCGGCCTTGCCGCCCTGGAGGCAATGGCGGCCGGCCTGCCGGTGGCGGCCAGCGCCATCGGTTCACTGCCCGAGCTGGTCTGCGACGGCGAGACGGGGCTGCTTGCAGAGCCGGGAAACGTTGATCATCTCGCCGCGGCGCTGGTCCGGCTGGCCTCAGGCGCCGCCTTCCGTCGCACCCTGGGCGAGGCCGGCCGAACCCGGGCGGATGTGTTGTTCTCCCTCGAAAAACTCGTCGAGCGCACCCTCGAGGTCTATTCGACATCGGCCGGCTGAGGACCTCATAGGCGGCCGAGCAAGATCGTCGGCAGCTGTACGAAACCGTACCGCGTGCTCAACGAGCACGCGCAGCGCGGTTAGGGGGTCGAAGGATCTCTCAGTCAAGGCGGGCTTGGGCGAGTAACTCGTCTAGCCCTTGATTGTCCTCAACTGCTTTGCGGAGTCGCCGCTCCGGGGAAAGTACGAGATTTTCGACCATTCCCGTGGTGTCCACTCCAAGGCCTGGGCGGGGCGCCGGTTCCAGGACGACTCCGCAAGCCTTCAATAGACGGTCCAGAAGATCCACCCGCGGCACGGCACGGCCCGATTCCAGACGTGCAATCGCCGGCTGGGCGACGCCGGCCAGCCGAGCGAGTTGACGCTGCGAAAGCCCTGCCTTGCGCCGGCTTTCTCGCAAAACCTTCCCGAAATCCATTAATGCTCAATGATAACATCTATGTTATAGCGTCCCGTCTCCAACCAGCGAGGCCCTGACCGCTTCCGTTG
>JBOGWH010000211.1:0-5750 GCA_050692975.1 Actinomycetota bacterium
ATGTGGATCCGCTCTCGGATGGTCGGCTGATGCGATCGACTGGGACATGACACAAAAGGATGCCGAGCATTCCGGTTTCGTGCATCTAGGTCCAAAGACACCTCTGAAAGGTGGCTGGCGCGCAAGCACGGACCAGGACGAAGGGAATTTTACGACATGGCCGGTTCATCGGGCAGGGACGGTGTTCGCACGTTCGGGACCAGGCATATTGGCCGTGAGGGCCTCGAGCGGCGAGAGAAGGTGGTTCCATGAACCTACCCAGGGCGTAGAGATTGTCGCACCCGCCCTGGACGAACGGAGAGTTATTGTTCCTGTCGGCAACGGAGTGATAATCGCCTTGGATCAGGAAACCGGTACCGAGGCGTGGACGTTTACGGCATCGGGTCGAATAACACTTTCCCCGACGGTGGCAGGAGGCAAAGTCTTCTTTGGAGCCTCTGAGGCCAAAAAGTTCTACGCTCTCGACGCTGATACAGGACGGCTCATCTGGGAACAGAGTTTCCCCGGGGAGCCAGCTTCGATTCCCGCTGTTGGGAATGGCCTAGTGATTTTCAACCTACTGGATCTTGAGACCGGGGCTGAACCTCTGGTAGCCCTCGATCTAGAGACGGGGGTCCGCCGATGGGCAGTGGGGCATCGAGACGCAAACAGTTCCCCTTCGATTATGGAAGATCGAGTCATCACGGGGGGAGGCGACTTCTTCGCACACGCGCTGGACATCCATACAGGGAAGGAAATTTGGAGATCGCCTGTCATAGGGAAGTTTGGTTATCAGAACTCTCCCGCGATCGCCTATGGGGATGTCTTCCTTGCCGATCGTCTCGGCCACGTCTATCGAATTGACGGAGAAACTGGAAAGCGCAAATGGATCTGGAGGCGAGGGGTCGGCACCTTCATGCAGTCGTTTCCCGTCGTCGCCGGCAAGACCCTTTACATCGGAAGCGGCGGTGGCTGGCTGTATGCAATCGACGTTGATTCCGGCAAGCTCCTGTGGAAACACCAAGTTGGGGGCTTCATCCTTTCGGGAGCTGCAGACGAAAAGCATTTCTATTTCGGCGTGAAGTTTCGGAACGAAGGACTTTACGCCTACGAACATGATCCAACGGGAGGGAAGGGCGCGGCAGGTCCCTCACAGGGGTCCGGTAACGGGGCAGAGGGCGTGCCCGTGGGGTCCCTGCTGGCTGGGCTTGTAGTTGTCGTAGCTCTGATTGCGGGTGGGACTTTCGTGCTCAAGCGCAGGAGCAACAGGTGATCGGCGCGTCCAAGGCGGCGGCAACGGGGCACAAGTGAACGTTTCGCTGTCCACCAGGTCGAAGTCGCGAGTGATCCGATGGCAAGAAAACATGCTGGTAGTTCCCTTGCGAGAGAGTTTCGTGCTCCACCTTCGCCGGCCAATCATTCCGGCGGTCGTTCTCGCTGGAATGATCATCATCTACCTTCTCCGCGGGGTCGTCGGGGGCAGCATCGAAGCTCATGGGCTCCTGTCTGTCGTTGCCTTACCGCCGATGGACCTTTACGGGGACATGACCTTCCTGAAACCAGCGATTCCTTCAATTGGCGTGGTTGTACTCAGGATTGCAACGATTTGGCTCGGGATGTCGTTACTCGTGAACGCAAGCAAAAGGCTGAGCGCGCAGGATGTGTCCGCTCGCTGGCTGGCTTCTCCGCAAGATCACGAAGCCGATCGACTCCAAAGCCCGCGTCTGCGGCGAACATTTTTCAGGTTCCTGATGGTCTACGCAGTCGGATTCGTCGTCATCCTCGCGATTCTCGTCGGATTAGACCTCGCCGCCCAGGGTGCTTTGAACTCTGTAGGTGTGGGCGGCGGCGTCGAAGGAGCCACGGATGGGCACCCTGCTATTCGTGTCATCGCAATACTGTTCTCGCTGCTGGACACGCCTATCTCTCTCCTACTTTCCGTTCTCTTTGCCAGTGCTGTAGCACGGGCCATCAACGGGCTCCCGGCCCGTCCAACTGTCAAAAGCGGGCCCATTTGGATTTATGCGTTGCTGTCATGGGCCGTGTGGTGGGTTCCTGCGGGCCCATCCGAAGCGCTGGTGGCAGGCGGAGTCGCCGACTACGCGGCCGCTTTCCTGGCAGTCTTTCTGCAGACCGTGATCTATGGAGCCACGGTCTTATCGGCTGCGATGCCGGATGCAAGTTCAGACGCCCGGAGTCCCATAGAGCCGAACTTCAACATTTTCGCCAGCAAGCGCAAGCTCTTGAACAACTCACTCGGCCAACCTGCAAGGCCAGAACCCCTCGCCCGGAAAAGTCACCGCCTAGCCCGGGATAAGGCGTTTTTCCAGAAATTCCTTCGGCTTCATGACTGAATCTAGATCCGACCCAACCTCCAGCAGGATCTCCGTAACCATCTGGTGTTGGAGCAGCAACGCCTCGATCTTGTCCCGGCTGGCCTCGATCTTTTCCGGCTTGCCGTCTATGTAGAACCTGGTCAGATTCCAGCCGACTCGAACCCAGCCCTTGCTTCTCGCCTCTGCCCGGCTGCAAATGCCGTAGCGTTCCTCTAGCCAAGCGCAATGGCCGGGGGCCCCGTCGCGCAGGGCTTCGTGAACCTCCCCGACCGGGGAGATCCACCAAGTCTCGTAAAAGTCTGCTACTGGGTTGCGGGCCATTCGAACTCGGTGCCCATGGCCCGGGTCCGCTCGGCCGAGTACTGCTGGGTTTCGGGGAACAGGTTATCGACCACACAGACCGACTCCTCGTCCGGCTTCCACATCGCGGAGGCCTTCTCGTGGCACTCCTTGTGCATGGTCATCGGAGTGGGGCACATGGCGTCGGCTCCGAATGAGAGCTCAGCCCGTACGGCTTCCCCGGAAATGTCCTGACCGCAGATATCGCAACTTTCTAATCTGCCCATAACTCAACTTTACTCCTCTCTGCCTGACTGTGGGGAGCGCAGTCGGCAAATCGGGCGACCCCGAAATCAAAAGCCCGGCACGAGATTGCACCGGGCTTTTGATTTTCAATGAGGGACGCTCCTAGTCTTCGAGCTTCTCCTTGATTTTCTTTTCCATCTTCAGGCTGTCGTCGGTCTCGATGGCTTCTTCGACGGCGTCGCCAAAGCTCTGCTCGCCGCCTGAGCCCTTAGGCGCCTGCGTGTTGCCGGCGCCAAAGTTCTCGTCCCGAGCGTCGCCTATCTTCTCAGCGCTCGTGTCGTCTGCCATGTTTTTCTCCTTTTCTCACTTGGGAAGCTTAGGTGGCGCCTGCGCCACCGCCGCCGCCCGCGATGCCCATGTCGGATTCATGCGGGCGCTCACCCTGCGGACGATGATCTCCGCCCTTGTCGACCCTCGGGCTGTTGCTCTGCTCGCCTCCGCCCTCGGGCTGAGGAATGAAGGAGTCACCCTCGCCTCTGGCGCTCAGGTCTTCGATCGTTGCCGACTCGTAGCCCTGGACACCGCTGTCTCCGCTCCGGTCGCCCCGAAGGCCTGCCGGGCTGGGTCCGTGACCCCGGTTGTCACCTTCAACGTACGGCATGCCCGGCGCCGTGCCGGGGGTTTCGGCCGACGTGATCGGCGGGTCATGCTTGGCCGGCTCCTTGTGCATGGCGAATACCGGCTCGCCGCCCAGGGGCCCGACCTTTCGGACGCTTCCGCCGCACGCCGGGCACGTTGCAAAGGGCTCATCGTGCACCTTGCCGCACGACATGCATTCCCACTGGATCCCGGCCTCGCTGCCCTCAATCGGCACCGCTGCCTGCAGATCCTCCATCGGCTTCTGACCCGTCTCGCCCCGGCTTCCCACCGGAGGCTCCCGTCCGGTAGCTACGGTCGACGGCTGATCGGTAGTCTCAGCGTCCTCTATCGAACCGTGGGTTCCGGTGTGAGGCTGGCCGAATCCCATCTCCCCTTGAAAACCAGTCTCAGGCATAGTTTCTTCCTTTCTCTACTGACTTCTTTGCCCCCTCTGCCTACCGGATATCTACCCCCGCGCGCGCCGGAAGAAACCAAGCTCGAAAAGCTGAATGATTGAAGTTTTGAGGCCCTACGACTTGACCAGGTCTTCTACTTTCTTGGCGAGGTCCTTCAGCTGGGAAATCCCGGGTGAATCCTCGTCGAGGTCGATGGGCGCGACGCCCTTGAAATCGGCCGACAGGAAAAAGTCGTTGTAGGGAAGCATCATCAGCAGTTCTAGCCCGTTGTTGCGGCAGATCTCCTCGATGGCCTCCTCGTGTTCCTTGTCCTTGACCTTGTTGGCGACGATCTTCACCTGAGGGATGCCGAGATCGCGCGCAAGCCGGTCCATCCGGACGACTGCCTCCAAAGACTTGTAATAAGGCTCGGCTACCAGCAGCATGACGTCGATCGGCTTGAGGGTCCCGCGAGAAAACGGCTCCGGGGTGGCGCCCATGTCCAGCATCGTGGCCTTGTCGTTCCCCTCGGGGAGGTTTTCGAGGATTCCACGCACGGTGGAATGCTCAGCGCACATTCAGCCGCTGCCCGCGTGGTCGGGCCTCCCCATAAGCATCAGCTTTACGCCGTCGGGCGTGTCCACACCGAAGCGGGACGCGATGTCCTCGAGCGGTTCCTTTAGGGCAAGCCTGCGCTCGCCGTTGTCCATTGTGACGACCTGAACCACGCCCCTAGGCAAAGGCGGCAAGTTGATGGCGTCTTTCACATCCAGGCCCAGCGTGATGCCCAGATTGGGGTTGAGGTCCCCATCGATGGCCAGTACGTCGTAACCCTGCCGGGCGTAAATCCTGGAAAGCGTGCCCAGGATGGTGGTCTTGCCGACCCCTCCCTTGCCTGAAACTGCGACTCTCACTGTTCGGCCTTTCGTATCGACTCATTAAAAACGCGGTCAACTTAAGATTAGCGCTGAAAGGCAATTCAAGGATTCCGGGTGGACGACGAGCAGGTAATAAAGGCGTTTCTGGGAGGGGATCGGGCCGGCTACGGGCCGAATCTGCACATCGAGGCCGAAACGCTCTTCGCTTTCGGCTGGTGGCACCTTTCATTCAGGCTTCAGCCGGACGCATTTCTGGTCCGCCATTTCGAAGGCGGCGACGAAAAGCCCTGGGTCGAGGCGGTGGGCAAGGCACTGGAAGAAAAGGGCCTGCATAAGGTCATGGACGACCATCCGCTGGTGCAGCCGATCACTTACACGGAGATGTCGCTGGCGGGCCCCCCGTGGTCGGTGTGGGCGGTGGATGAACCCACCGGCGAGCTTGCTCTGATGACGAGGGCGGGCGCCGACTCGGCCCCCCGTGGGCTGACCGGGGCGGACAGCGGCGGCATCGTGGGCGACTTTGGAGCGGAAATGGAAGGCGCCAGGAGGATCGCCGGCCTGCCCCCCACCGTGGTGCTGTCGGTCGGCCTTCCCCCGCAGCGCGTCAGGGAGCTTCAGGCGATCCTGCCGGAATGCCGCTTCGAGCACCGGCAGTTCGGCGAGATCGACCCGTGGGCATGCAGCGACGTGGGGGCGGTCCTTATGCTGGTGGACACATCGGAGCAGCGGGGCAAAGAATTCCTGATGGAGCTGCGGGCGGCCGCTTGCGGCCGCTTCCTTCCGGTCGCGGCCGTGGCCCCCGGAGCCGACCTTCCGGCCGGCGCCGACGTTATCCTCGACCCGGCGGGGGAGTCTAACAGCTGGAAAGAGCCCCTGGTAAAGCTTTTGCCCGACTAAGCCGGCCCTGGAAGCCGGTCGAGACCCCGGAAAGCTCCTCTAGACCCCGGTCGAGACCCCGGAAAGCTCCTCTAGACCCCGGTCGAGACCCCGGAAAGCTC
>JBOGWH010000212.1:0-3236 GCA_050692975.1 Actinomycetota bacterium
CCGGGGGAAGCACAAGCCGAGCTTTGCCCCTCACATGGACACCGGCGACCACGTGGTTGTGATTAACGCCGACAAGGTCCGCCTCACCGGCAATAAGATCAACCAGAAGGTCTGGTACCGCCACTCCGGATATCCGGGCTCGCTTCGCAAGCTGGCTTACGACAAGCTGATGAACGAGCGGCCGGCGACTGTTGTGGAGAAGGCCGTCCAGGGAATGCTGCCCCGCAACCGCATCGGGCGCTCCATGGCCTCCAAGCTGAAGGTTTACGCAGGCGCCGAACACCCGCACGCCGCCCAGAATCCGTCGCCGCTGGACTTAAACAGCGGGGACGTCTCGTTCAACGTCGCTCAGGCGGGCAAATAATGGCGGCCGACCTAACCCAGCTCACCAGAGCGACCGGACGCCGCAAGGAAGCGGTGGCCAGGGTTCGCCTTTCAGTGGGTGAAGGCAAGTTCGAAATCAACGGCGGCCGCACCCTAGAGGATTACTTCCCGAACCTGGCGGTTCGCCGGGTGATCCTGGAGCCGTTCCGGGTGATCGACCGGGTTGATGCCTACGACGTCAAGGTGAAAATCCATGGCGGCGGCGTGACCGGCCAGGCCGGCGCCCTGCGCCACGCCCTGGCCCGGGCTCTGGTGGACCTTGACCCGGACCTGCGGGGGCCTCTGAAGCGAGCTGGGTTCCTTACCCGGGACGCTCGCGTCAAGGAGCGCCGCAAGTACGGCCTAAAGAAGGCCCGCAAGGCGCCTCAGTACTCCAAGAGGTAGACCCCCCCGCCGGCAGGTTCGCAGCTATCTGGGCGCCGACTAGAGAAAAATTCCCTACTTTGCCGGCAGGTTTGCATCTCGGGGCAAGGGGCAACTAATATCCAACAAGCCTGGAGCCCGGCCCCCTGATCTCCCTTAAATCAATCAGGAATCCCCTGCCGGATCCAGGCTCTTTCATATCTTCGGCGGGTGCTCAAGATGCAGGCTTGCCCATCTATTGGGGGCGCCAAGAAGTGCAATTTTGCACAAGGTCGGCCGTCACTCCCGGCCCCCTGGCCCCTCAGGAAGTCGATCACGACGTCGGTGTTGGGCGACTAAGAGGCGGGCGCCCACGTCTTCCAGGCTGCCTCGATCATCTCCTCAAGGCGGTGGGCCTGCCCGTCGGTGATACTCCCCTCCGCAGAAAGGGCTTCGGCCAGGGTATCGCTGTCTGCCGCGGCCAGGTATTCATCTTCAGGCTCCTTTTTCACTTCTTGACTTTCGCTCACTCGACGGTGACCGATTTCGCCAGGTTGCGGGGCTTGTCGGGGTCCAGCCCCCGTCGCTTTGAGATGTAGTAGCTGAACAGCTGCAGCGGGATCACGTCCACCAGCGGGGACAACAATTCCATGGTGGGGGGGACCTCCAAAACGTCGTCGGCCAGCCCCGCGATAGAACGGTCCCCCCGGTTGGCAACCGCCACGATCTTGCCGCCCCGGGCCTTGGCCTCTTCGATGTTAGACAGGATCTTTGAGTGCGTGTGGCTGGTCGTAGCCACCGCGATCACCGTGACGTCCTCGTCGACCAGGGCTATCGGGCCGTGCTTCATCTCTCCGGCCGCGAACCCCTCGGCATGCAAGTAGGAGATCTCCTTCAGCTTCAGCGCCCCCTCCAGGGCCACGGGATAGCCGACCCCCCTTCCTATGAACAGATAGGTGCGTGCTTTCGCGTACTTCTCGGCGATGGCCTTAATCTCCTCGTCCCGGCTGAGGACCTGCTGCATCAGATCGGGAAGCTGGTTGAGTTTGGCCAGCCGGGCCTTGGTCTCTTCGGGAAATTCGGTGCCGATCAACTGAGCCATCCACAGGGCCAGCAGCCACAGCGCGCTCATCTGGGTCGTCAGGGTTTTGGTGGCCGCCACCCCCACTTCCGGGCCGGCCCTGGTGTAAAGCACGGCGTCGGCCTCCCGGGTAATCGAAGAGCCGACCACATTGGTGATTGCAACGACCTTGGCCTTCTGGCGCCGGGCATAGCGCACCGCCGCCAGGGTGTCGGCGGTTTCCCCCGACTGCGAGATCCCGACCAACAGCGTGCGGGAATCCAGCACCGGGTCGCGGTAGCGGAACTCGCTCGCCACATCAATCTCCACCGGAAGCCGGGTCCAGTGCTCGATGGCGTACTTCGCCACCAGCCCCGCATGGAATGAGGAGCCGCAGGCGACCACGAAGACCTTGTCGACGGATCGGATCTCGTCGTCGCTGATCCGCAGCTCGTCCATGACGATGCTTCCACTTTGCTGCCACCGGCCTCTCAAGCACTCCGTGACCGCCGTGGGTTGCTCGTGGATCTCCTTGAGCATGAAATCGGCGTAGCCCTCCTTCTCGGCCGCCTCGACATCCCAGTCGATCTCCATCGGCTCAGCCTTTTGCGGGTTGCCGGAGAGGTCGGTGATTACGATCTCTCCCGGCGTGAGATGGGCGACCTGGCCGTCGTGCAGATACATGATCGTGCGGCTGTGGGCCAGCACCGCAACCGGATCGGAGGCCGCCAGATTCTCGCCGGCGCCCCAGGCCACGATCAGCGGGCAGTCCATCCGCACGGCAACCATCTCGCCGGGATGGTCCGAAGAAACGACAACCATTGCCAACGACCCCCGAATCTCGGAAACGGCCGCTCTGACGGCGCCCGCCAGGGATCCTCCGGAATCGCCCGCCTTTTCCTCGATCAGGTGGGCCAGGCATTCGGTGTCGGTTTGCGAAGAAAAAGTGTGGCCGGAGCCTTCGAGCCGGTCGCGCAATTCCACGTGGTTTTCGATGATGCCGTTGTGAACCACGGCGACCTTGCCGGTGCAGTCGCGATGAGGGTGTGCATTGGGTTCGGTGGGGGCCCCGCAAGTGGCCCAACGAGTGTGGCCGATGCCCGTGGAGGACTTTTCCCCGAGATGCCCCGCCGCAGATGCCAGGTCGGCTACCTTTCCGGCACGCCGTGCCACCTCCAGCTTTCCGTTTCCGGAAATGAGAGCAACCCCGGCCGAGTCGTAGCCCCGGTATTCGAGAGCTCTCAGCCCGTCGAGAAGGACCGGGAGTGCGGGCCCGGTGCCGGTATAGCCGACTATCCCGCACATCGGCCGATCTCCTTACTAGCCCGGAGCACCGGCTCCCAGCATTTCATCCACCACGGCGGCCAGATCTCTCGCGATCTGTCCGGCGGTGGACTCCTCGGCAGCCTCGACCATTATGCGCACCAGCGGTTCGGTACCCGAAGCTCGG
>JBOGWH010000213.1:0-9230 GCA_050692975.1 Actinomycetota bacterium
TGACCGCCGACGACGTGGCCTTCAGCTTCGAGTATTTTGCGGCGCATTCCTCCAACCTTGCCCCCACCGTACTGTTCCGCCCCCGCTTCGTTTCCCGCACTAAAGTGCTCGATTCAACAAACGGAGAGATTCACCTGCAGCGTCCTTGGGCTGCCTTCGAGGGAGAAGTGGCAGCGCGTTTTCCCATCTTTCCGCGCCACATCTGGGAGAATGTCCCCGATCCCATCGAAGTCTCCGACCGTAAGATGCTGGTCGGCTCGGGCCCCTATCGCCTCACCGACCTGCACGAGTACCGGGGGGCCTACCTGTTCACCGCCAACGACGATTTTTGGCTCGGCCGGCCCTTCGTGAAGCGCATTCAAATGCAGCCCTTCGACAGCGAACTAACGGCGCTGCGCGCCGGTGAGATCGACGGCGGTGAACCCAATACCGGCGCACCGACCCGGCTGGTCGTACCGGTTTTCGAAAAGGACGGGAGGTTCGGTATAGTCAAGGGACGCCCCGACTTTTTCGCCGCCCTTTCCTGGAACCTCGGCCGCCCCGGACTGGCTTCGGACCCCCTGTTTAGAAAGGCGTGCGCCTACGCGATCGACCGGCGCCGGATCGCCCGGCGCCTGCTTGCCGAAGGCGAGCCCGGCAACCCCGGCTTCCTGCCCCCGGGCCACCCATTCCACGAGGAGGTCGAGCAGTACGCCCACAGCCCCGCCGACGCCGACCGCCTCCTGGACCAAGCCGGTTACGGCCGAGAATCGAACGGCAGGCGGCGCACCCAGGGGGGAAAGGATCTTCGGGTCAGGCTGCTAATCCTCCCCGAGCTGGCCCCGGCGGCCGAGATCGTCCGGGAAGATCTGGAGGCTGTCGGGATCTCGGTTCACTTCGAGCCGACCGACCTGTTTTCCGCGATTCAAAGCGGCGCCCTGCGCAATTATGAGATGGCGCTGTTGTTCTTTGGAGGGCTGGACCGCGATCCGGATCTGTTGCGAGAGGTTTTCTCGCAGCAGACGGAGGGGCAGGGAATTTTCCATTCGCTGGGCTGGCGGAATCAGGAACTCGAAGACCTAGCCGAGCGCCAGCAGAGCGAGCTAGACGACGGCCGGCGCCGCCAGATGATCGGGCGAATGCAGCAACTCATAGCCGAGCATCTGCCCATTCTGCCCCTCTACTACGCCACGCCGTTTTTCATCTACCGCCGGGCCACCTTCGATCAATGGTCACTGGAGGTCGAAGCCAAGCAGGTATATGTGACCGGCAAAGCCGACGGCCAACTTCCCATCCGACCCACGACAGCTTAGGAGTCGAGGCCCCGACGCAAACGGGCTTGTGACCGGCGCCGCTTCGCTTCGGCGGGGGCCGGGGCATATCAGCGGAAAGCTATGCGTGATTCGGTAAAGCCGCTAGCAGCATCATCTCGATAGTGGGGGTCAGGACGAACTCAAGGGTGCGCCTTTACCGGGCCGTGGCCCCCAACGGGATGCGTCGTTGCCTTTACTCTACGGCAGCAGCGCGTTGATTGAAATCAGCAGGCCCTCGAAGGCCTTCGGAGAAACCTCTTCCCCAGCCCCCACCCTTGAGACGCTCCGGTAGCCGTCGGGATCTGGATCCGTGTAGACCTCCACAGCCCGGCCGGCGATGTCGACCACCCATACCTCCCTCACTCCGGCAGTCGCATACAGCAGCACCTTCACGCTGCGGTCATAGGCGAGCGTCGTGTCTGAAACTTCCACCAGCAAAGCGACGTCCGCGGGCCCAGGATGAGCCGTTGAGTACGCATCGGCTCTCGGAGCCAAGACCGCGATGTCGGGCTGAACCTGGGTCGCATCGCTCAAGACCAGCGGATTCTGGACGTCCACCAGAGCGCGATCGCCGAGCGATTGGGAAAGCAGCCGGTTCAACTTTCTCACGCACCCGGCATGAGCCAACCCGATTGGCCCCAGTTCTACTACCTCCCCCTCAATAAGTTCGAGGCGCGATTCCGGGCCGAAAACTCCTGCCGTTCCCATCCGCTCGAACTCTTCCACGCTGAAGTCATGCTTGCGTATCGGCCCGGCTCTCAAAACCGCCTCCTTGCCGCCTTGGTCTCCCGAAAATTCTAAACCTTCGCCGAACAACCGGCTCACGCCGCTACGAGGCGAATCTGCCCTTAGCTTAGAGGTAGTTTTGGGCATTCTTCGGGCCTACCTCCAAATGGGGTATGGCAGGACCAGGCAGATTGGTGTTCCATTGGATTAATGAGTGGAGGAGGGGGACTAATGGGACCAGGCCGCCGTGTTGCGCGCGCCCTGGCAATCTTTGTGGGGTGCCTGACGGCAACACCGGCCGCTGTCGCCCCTGCGGCTGCCGTGAGTCCGGGCGGCTCAAACTCGGCCCCGGCCGCAAAGGCCCCGGCGAGGGTATCGGTGGGGTCGCTCGGGGTGCGGTTTGAGCGCAATATCGGCCAGGCGGACCCGGCCGTTCAGTTCCTCGGAAGGGGTCCCCAGGGTCTGGTCCTCACCTACGGGCAGTCGTGGGATGTGCTGGCCCAGGGCCCGAACCACAGCCCGGCCAGGATCAGCACGGAGCTGGTGGGCGCGCGCAGAATCAAACCGGCCGCCCGGCATAAGCTGAGCGGGATCACCAATTACGCCGAGCCTGCCCCCGGCAAACCCGCAATCAACGGAATCCGGTCCTACGGCGAGGTCATCTACCGGAAGGTTTATCCCGGAATCGACCTGATTTTCCATGGCTCTGCAAAAAGCCTGGAATACGACTTCAGGGTCCACCCCGGGGCCAGCCCGAACAGGATCCGAATGAGGTTAAGGGGGGCACACCTCTCCATCACAAAGGCGGGCGACCTACTTATTAAGAAGGACGGGGCGACGCTGCGCCAGCCCAGGCCGGTCATCTACCAGATCTTCAAAGGGCGCCGGGTGCCCGCAACCGGCGAGTACGTGCTCAGCGCCGGCTCGACGGTCGGGTTCAGCGTTGGCAAATACGACCGAAGAAGGCCTCTGGTTATCGACCCGTTGATTGCCTACTCAACCTATCTGGGCGGCACGGCCGACGACGGTCTAAGTGGGTTCAAAGTCGATGCGCAGGGGGCCATGTTCGCCGCGGGCGACACGATCTCTGCGACCTTTCCCAGAGCCGACAACAGCACCCCGGTGAATTCCGACAACGTTAACACCGCGGACCCTGAATCAACCGTGGGGCGACTTAGGGGTTCGGTCGCGTACGTCATGAAGCTCGACCCCACCGGGCAGAAGCTCGAATACATCACCTTCCTCAAGGCGGATTCAAGCATCACGTCCATGATCTTGAATCTCACGGGCGTTTTGACAATGGAAAACACACTGAAGTACCGGCCCGGTGGCTTCTCTCCCGGTATCGAATCTCACCTTGCCCAACTCGACTCGGCGGGCGGGGCCACCTACAAACACTCTTTCGAAATCCCCGATAACTCAAGCGTCGAGATTCGGCTGGGGGCGCTTTCTAAGGACGCCGCCGGAAACATCTATACCGCCGGGGGAATCCTCTCCGAGTATTGCCCGCCCACCGGCCCCTGCCGTTGGGGACCGGTCGACCACACCTCCACTCAAGACACCGCCTACATGCCCGAGCCGACCTATGGAACCAGTAGTGGCTACTTCGCAAAGCTGAACCCCGTTTCGTTCGAGATCTCCTATGGGAGTTACTTCAGCGGAGTCGACGGCGTCGCAGGGATCAACAGCGCGGTCGCCGATCGGGACGGCAACCTTTTCGTGGGGGGTACCACCGCGGCGGAGACCGGGGTCGCAACACCGGGGGCCTTTCGCACCCATGTTCACAAGTATCCCGACTGCGATAACGACAGCCACGGCGCAACCCATGAGCAGCAGAAGAGTTGCTCGGGCGAGGCCTTCATCGCCAAATTCAACCCGAACCGCCCCGGAAAAGACGGCCTCATCTGGTCGACATATCTCGGCGGGACGTCGAGCGACTCGGTCAGCGCCCTCGCGGTTGATGGCGCCGGCAGGGTCTTCGCCACTGGTCAGCTGGCGTCCGCAGTCGATTTCCCCGTTGTGAAAGGATCGGCGGCCCCGGCCCCCTACGTTGACTCCGCGGGATATCTGACCGTGCTGAATGCTGCCGGCAGCGGCCTTGACTACTCCACGATTTTCGGAGTTGCCGGCGGGGACGTTTTCGCCAATGCCGTCAGTCTGGATTCGCTGGGGAGGGCGCTGGTCACCGGGGGAGTTAAGCAACCCAACGGGGGGTTTCCGACCACCGATGACGCCGTTCAGAAACAACCTAAAACCGACTCCGGCGACGCGTACGTAAGTATCATCGACCCGGACGCAGCCGCCGGCGCCAACACAGTTTTCCAAACCATCTTTGGCGGCGAAGGGCGTAGCGACGTCACCGGTTCCTCTGAAGGTTCTCAGACCCAGGGTCTTGCAGTCGGCGAGGGCCCCTGCGGCTCAATTTACTTCGCGGGCAAGACCTCTATAGAAGGACTGACCCGGACCCCAAGTTATTACGGATTGGGGGCCCCCAATCCCGATTTACAGGGCGGGGCCGTGCCGGCAAGGAACGCCTACAACCCTGCCTACAGCGGCCACATCGACGGATTCGTGGCCGCGCTTGTTCCGGTTCCTGAGGTCACTGAGGTTTCGCCACTAAGGGGCCCGACCACCGGCGGCACTGCCGTCTCGGTCGGTGGGAGCGGGTTCACCCCGTTTTTGGGCTTTGTAAACTTCGGCAGGTCTTCCGGCACGAACCTGGTGCGCAATTCGTGCACCAGCCTGTCCGTGACCTCGCCGGCCCACCCCGCGGGGACGGTGGATGTGAAGGTCTCGCTGGCCAATCACCCCATGCCCGTCGACACCGCGGCCCTGGCCGACCTCGAAACCCCTAATGCCACGGTCGCCGACGACTTCACGTTTGGGGATCCTGCGCTTGACCCCGGCAATCCCTTGGGAGGCGGGCCCGGTGGCGGCTCCGCCTCGGCCCCCGCGGTAACCGGAATCAACCCGGCAAGCGGGCCGGTTGCGGGCGGAACCAGGGTTTCAGTTTCGGGCCGGAATCTCGACGAGGCAACCTCGGTGCTGTTCGGCAGCAAAGTTGTGGACCTGCATCCTTGCCCGGCAGGAGGCGGTGGCGGCGGGTCTGCATGCTTCATCCAGAACTCGGCCGAATCTATGACGGTTTACAGCCCGGCGGCGGATTCAGCGGGCCTGGTGCACGTGACCGTGAGGGCGGCAACCGGTACTTCCCAGCCCACCGCCGCCGACCAGTTCGAATACACCGGCGAGGTGACGCGGACCGGTGGGGGCGGCTTTGGGGGGCCGGGTGCAGCTGGGCCTGGTGGCGGAGGCTCCGCAACTCCGAGCATCCCCGGCGGCGGAGGGGCTCAGGGTTTGCTTGGGACCACCTCGACTGCGGGGGCCCAGGTTTCAGGAACCGGGGTCAGCGCACCGTCCCAGGGCTACTTCGGGCAACTGTCCGGCGGTTTCGGCAGTGCCCCGGCAGGGGTAAGCGCCGGTGGGTTCAGCACTGTTCCGGGCTCGGCTTCCGCAAGTGCAGCGGGGGCCCAGGGGCTGCTCCAGCCGGCGGCCTCCAACTCGGTCGTGGCTATGCCTTATCCGGCCCTGCACCAGGCCGATGCAGACGGCGCGCCCGGATGGGGGCGAAGCTACAACATGGTCCGGCTACCCTCGACTTTGCTTTTTATGGGATTTCTGGGCCTGATGCTCACCGCCGGGACGGGCCTGCGCTCTCGTCGCCCGAGCGGCAGCAGCCGATACTGCGCCAATCCGGCGAAGCCGGCCATCGCTCACGCCTGGGCCGGCACGCCCCATTAGCCTCGCCCAGCAACCGGGCGAGACGGTCAGGCTGGGGCGAAGAGGGGGGCATCCGCCGGCAGAAGGCCCGCTAGGCTCAGTCGGAGTCTTCCATATAGCCGTCAACGCGGTGGCCGTAGTCGTGCAACAGCGCCGCCAGGTTATAGGTGACCAACTCGTCGCCCTCCCAGGTTGCTCCGAAGTCGGTGGCGAGGTAGGGGTCGTTCATGCCTTCGGGTTCGGCCCCGGTCCATTGAAAGCCGACCTTAGCCCATGGCGTTCTTCTCGCCAGAACGATTCTGTCGCCGGGGGCCCCGGCAGAATCGACAGAATCGCCGCCCTCGCTCATCCGTACTGGAGAGCGCCTCCCTCGAAAACGCGACTTTTCAGGATGTCCTCTGCCTCGATTGTGACGAGGTCCTTCTTGGTGAGCTTCCGCCCCTTTTCGACGCTCTCGAACAGCCTGATCGCCTGCCTCATGCGGGCACGGTCGAGTGCGTTGCGGACGCTGCGGCCGTTCGCGAAATAGGGCTGATCCTTGCGCAGGCCGATGTACTCCTCGAACGACTTCTCGGCATCGTCCGAGAACCGGTACATCTGCCCGTCGAGCATGAGCCGGGCAATGTCCATCATCTCTGGAACGTCGTAGTCGGGAAAATCGATGTGGTGAGCGATCCGTGAGCTGATGCCGGGAACGTCCGAGAAGAAGCGCTCCATTTTGTCCTTGTAGCCCGCCATGATGACAACGATGTCTTCGCGATCGTTTTCCATGACCTGCAGAAGCAACTCCACGGTCTCCTGACCGTAGTCCCGCTCGTTGTCCAGGCGGTAGATCGTGTACGCCTCGTCGATGAAGAGAACCCCGCCCATGGCCCGCTTGATCACCTCGCGGGTTTTCGGTGCCGTATGGCCCACATACTGGCCAACGAGTTCGTCCCTTCCGGCAGTCACGATGTGGCCCTTACGTACATATCCGAGCCGGAAAAGAATCTGCCCCATCTTGGAAGCCACGGTCGTCTTTCCCGTTCCGGGATTGCCTGTGAACGACATATGAAGCGTGGGCGCCTGTGACTCGAGTCCGATACTGCGGCGCAGGCGGTCCACCAGAAGTAGGTTGGCCACCTCCTTGATGCGGCTTTTGACCTCGTGGAGGGCGACCAGTTCTTTGTCGAGATTCGCCAGAACCTCGGGGACGTGCGACGCTTCCCACGTACCCTGGGCGTCGACCTCGACGTCGTCGGGTATCTCCTTCATGGGGTTGTCGAGGTCCTCGAAACGTTCGTCGACCTCTACCCGGCCGAATTGGTCCTCCACGCCCTCTGGCTTATGGGTGCCCGTTCCCATCGAAGGCGGAGACGGCTTCTTGTCCTTCGTCTCGCGGCCGGACCATCCCATCCCCTTGGTCGGCATGCTCGTGCCGACCTCGGGGGCGGGTGCGTCTTCCTTCTCGGCGGGCGATGCTGATTTGCCGTCCATCGAATCCCCCGTTACTTGGAACCGTTCTGGTACCGGTCGCCGTGAGGTACATCGGCGGCGTAGGGACGCATGGTGTACCGGATCGCCCGGTCGGCTTTCTCCTGGCGCTCCAGCGTGTAGCCGGGCTCGTGCTGCGGACGGTTGACCAGAAACTGAAGGCCGATCGTCTGCTTGGTGAGCTTGGGATTGTAGAGCGTCACCCGAATGTACTGATTCGGGAATGCCTCCCGGCACCGGTTGACCTCGTGCAGTCCCCCGGCCGAGTCCTGGAGGTCGAACATCGGCATACCCCACATGTCCCAGTACACGTTACGGGGATGGGGGTCGTCGGTGAACTCGATCGCGACCGCCCAGCCCTGGTCGATACCGTACTGGATCTGGGCCCTGATTTCGTCGTCGGTCAGGTCGGGCAGGTACGAAAACGTGCCCTGGGTTATGTGAAGACCTGTTCTGCTTGGCATTTGTTGTCTCCTTGAATTTCCTGTCGTTTAAACCGCGGTCGGGGTCTCGACTGCGTCGGGAACGTCTGTTGAGGCGAACTCGAAGGTGATGTCGCCCCAGACGTCCAGCGCCGACTGCAGCTCGGGACACTTCTTGGCTGCCGTCTTGAGGATTTGCGGACCTTCCTTCATGTAGTCCTTGCCCTCGTTTCGCGCTTTGATCATCGCCTCGACGGCAACCCGGTTCGCCGTTGCGCCGGCCGCGATACCCATCGGGTGGCCGATCGTGCCTCCACCGAACTGCAGGACCGTGTCTTCTCCGAGGTAGTGCAGCAATTGGTGCATCTGGCCGGCGTGGATGCCACCGGAAGCCACCGGCATGACACCCGGCATGTGGCCCCAGTCCTGGTCAAAGTAGATGCCGGTCTTGGGGTTCTTCGGGACAAAGTCCTCACGCAGGGTGTCGTAGTAGCCCTTGATTGCGTTGGGATCTCCCTCCAGCTTGCCCACCACGGTTCCGGCGTGGATGTGGTCGACACCGATCATCCGGCACCACTTCGAGATGACCCGAAAGTTCACGCCGTGGTTCTTCTGGCGTGTGTATGTTGCGTGGCCGGCGCGGTGGAGGTGCAGAATCATGGAGTTGGCCCGGGCCCACTTCGCCATCGAATGCATCGCCGTGAAGCCGATGGTCAGGTCGATCATGATGATTACCGAGCCCACCTCCTTGGCGAATTCCGCCCGCTCGTACATGTCTTCCATGGTGGCGGAGGTCACGTTCAGGTAGTGGCCCTTTACCTCACCGGTCTGCTCCTGAGCCCGGTGCACGGCCTCCATGCAGTACAGGTAGCGGTCCCGCCAGCGGTTGAACGGCTGAGAGTTGATGTTCTCGTCGTCCTTCACGAAGTCGAGCCCGCCTCTGAGGGCCTCATACACGACTCGCCCGTAGTTGCGGGGCGAAAGGCCCAGCTTGGGCTTGGTGGTAGCCCCCAGGAGTGGGCGGCCGTACTTGTTGATCATTTCCCGCTCGTTGATGATGCCGTTGGCGGGGCCCTGGAATGTCTTCAGGTAGTGGACCGGGACTCTGAGATCTTCGAGACGCAGCGCCGAAAGGGCCTTGAAACCGAAGACGTTGCCGATGATCGACGACGTCATGTTCGGAATAGACCCCTCTTCGAACAGGTCCATCTTGTACGCGATGTAGGCGATGTACTGCGGAGGACTGGTGTTGGGGACCGGTTCCACCTTGAAGCACTTGCCCTGGTAGTTGTCGTAGGCGGTAAGGCGGTCGGTCCACACTACGGTCCAGGTGGCGGTGGAAGATTCGCCGGCTACCGCGGCGCCTGCCTCTTCCGGCTCAACGTCGGGCTGAGGGGTCAGACGAAAGGCCGCGATGATGTCGGTGTCTTCGGGCTCGTAGTCGGGCTTCCAATAGCCCATTTCTTTGTAGGGGATGACACCAGAAAGCCAACGAGGCCTCTCTTCGCCGTTTTTGCTCGGGGTCCCGGCCATGCAC
>JBOGWH010000214.1:0-16726 GCA_050692975.1 Actinomycetota bacterium
GATGCGGGCGGCGGCCAATTACTTTCTTGGATCCGACCCGGCTCGCTGGCGGACCAACGTCGCCGCCTTCGGCCGCGTCAGATACCGCGAGGTTTATCCCGGTATCGACCTGGAGTACCATGGGTCGCGCGGATCGCTGGAATACGACTTCAACGTCGCCTCGGGCGCCGACCCGACAAAAATCAAGATGTCGTTCAAAGGCGCTGTGGTGTCGGTCAACGGCAGCGGCGACCTGGTGCTCCGCACCCCCGCCGGAAAACTTCTTCACCGGCGGCCGGTTGTCTATCAGCAAAACGGGGCGGGCCGCAGGAAAATCGCAGCAGGGTACCGGGTTGGAAAAAACGCCGAGGTCACCTTTGCACTCGGCGTTTACGACCACAAAATGCCTCTCGTGATCGATCCGGAAATCAGCTACCTGAGTTTTCTGGGCGGCGCCGGGTACGAACGTGTCTGGGATCTCACGGCCCCGGATGATTCGGGCCAGGTCTTCGTTGCAGGGTTTACCAGCTCGATCGATTTTCCCGGGGGCACAAAGCGGCGCAGACACGGAGATCCCTCCACCAATGCCAACGGCCAGACCGGGGACGCCTTTATCGCCAGGTTCGATACCACCAAATCGGGAGACGAATCCCTCGTCTATTCCGCCTACCTGGGGGGCGATTACAGCGATCTAGCAACCGGCATTGAATTGGACCCCGAGGGCAACATCTATCTGATCGGCGACACTGAGGTGACCTCAGCCACCCCGCAAAGCAAGTTTCCCGGCTTGAGCAGCCTCACCGACCTGGGAGGCCAGCAGGGTTGCGGCGATGCTCCCCCTGCCGGCGCGCCCTCAAAGGTCTACGGGTTCCTGGCGAAGCTCAGCAACGACGCTGCCGTGCTTGAATATGCCAAATGCGTAGCGGGCAACTTCGCCGATGGTTTCAACAGCCTCACCGCGGGGGGCGGGCTGGCGGTCGACAGTGAGAGTCATGTTTACATCGCAGGGCGCACTGCGAAGCAAGATTTCGGCACACGCAACGCCGCCCAGGCGGTTCATGCCGGCGGGCTGGACGGTTTCTTGATCAAGCTTTCCGCCGACGCGTCGCGCGTGGATTACGCGACGCTTCTGGGCGGCGCGAAGGACGACAAGATCCTCAACCTGGTGACCGCAGCTGGCGGTGAGGCCTATCTGAGCGGAACGACGCAGTCCGACGATTTCCGCGTCACAGGTCCCGGGTCATTCGCAGGTGCGAGCGACGC
Source organism: Actinomycetota bacterium (assembly GCA_050692975.1). Classification (GTDB taxonomy): domain Bacteria; phylum Actinomycetota; class CADDZG01; order JAHWKV01; family JAHWKV01; genus JBOGWH01. Next base: position 1,243 of record JBOGWH010000214.1, read on the forward strand.
ATTTCTGACTAGAATTTCCACGAACGTGGATGGGCCGGGCTCACTTGCCTTCTCGGCCACCGTCGGAGGCAGCTTCAGGGACGTGGGCGTCGCCGTGGCGACCGATTCCAGCGGGTTTGGCTACGTGGCGGGATGGACGCAGTCCAGCGATTTCCCCACCACCAAAAACGCCCTTCAACCAGAAACAAAGATCGGGGCAATTGGGCAAAACGACGGTTTCCTGGCCAAGTTCGACACAAGGCAGCCCGAGCAGTCGGAACCGGTGTATTCGACCTACCTGGCCAGCAGCGCCAATGACACCGTTGGCGGGCTGGCACTCGATCCGGCCGGATCACTGTACCTGACCGGCATGGCCGGCCCGGACTTTCCTTTCAAGCATCCCCTCCAGGGGCCCGCCCAGAATCTTCCCGTTGCCGATAGTTCCGCCTACGTGGCCAGGCTTTCGGACGACGGCCGGCAGTTTGTGTTCAACGGCTATCTCGGGGGCAACGGCTATGAAGAGGGAAGGGCCCTGGACCTCGATTCTGCCGGCAACATCTACCTGGCCGGGGACACTTCCTCGTCGAGCATCATGCCGGTAAGAGATGCCTATCAGGCATCCTACGGGGGCGGCTCCATCGACGGATTCGTAGCCAAACTGTCGCCCCTGCTGCCCCGGATTGCTGCGATCACTCCCCAAAGAGGGCCCAGCGCCGGCGGAACCGTGGTTTTGATTCAAGGAACCGGGTTTCCCGCCCCCCTGGCGCTTGCGGGAACCTCGATAGAATCCGATCTGCCTGAGGTATATTTCGGGGCCCAACCCGCCGCGGATGTAGTTGCGCTGTCCTCGGCTCAGATCCGGGCGGTCAGCCCGCCGCATGAGGCAGGGTCGGTACACGTGACCGTGAGCACTTTCGAGGGGACGTCGCCGGAGATCCCCGAAGATCAATTCACGTACTTGGACCCCGTCACGCAGACAACCGATGACGGCCCGGACGAAGCCGGCGACCCGGGTGGTGGCGCCGGCCTCCACCTTCCGCTCACGGACAACAGCGCTTCCCTGCACCAACTCCGCCCACCCGGGCAACCCGTCCACGCTTCAACCGCGGCGCTTCGAACTCTCCCGGCTCCAAGCGCTCCGCTTTCCGCGACCCCGGCCGGGCCGCCGGGCTCCCCCGCCGTGTCGGCCGAACCCCTGGTTGGCCAGGGGCTGTCTGTATCCGCAGGGCATGCCGCTGCGGCCCAATTTTCTCAGTCGCTGTTTGCCGCGGGAGAGCCCTGGGCCGAATCCGCTCCCTCTGCGGCGCCCCGGTTTTCTATGACGGCGCTCCCCGCCGCCGCAGCGATACTGTGGGCATTCTGGCTGTTTGCCTGGATGCGGTGCACCCTGCTTCAACGGGCGCCCCGGCCTGCGGTGGCCGCCGGAACATGCCGGCGCTGAGGCCAGCCCTCTTTCGGCAAACGCCCTGCCAAATGGGTTGACCGGATGTCCCTGAGGGCCTGCGGCGGGGCGGGCCGTCTGATATTTGTGGCAGTTACCTTCCTAGTAGGGGCTATCCCGGCCGCGGGCTACGGGCGGCCCACCCCGCCACCGTCGGAACTTGGAACCGTCGACACGATCGCCGGACCGCAGTTCTGCGAGGGAAAGACCACCCCCGACTCCACCTCTGCTACTGTGCGCTCGCTTGCGGTAAATCCCGACGGACAGATCTACGTCGACACCTCCGACCCCGCCGGGGGCACTGTGGCTAAGGTGAGTTCCATCGGGGCAACGAGGTTGATTTCCGCGGGCGTTCCGGCGCCGCCGCCCCCGGACGGGCCGATCGGCGCCCACGCGCCGGGCCCGGTTGCAAGCAGGATGGTCTCCGACACAGCAGGCGGCATTGTGGCTGCCACCGCCTACAGGATCGTCCACCTCGCCATGGGTATCTCAACAATTGCCGGCCAAGACCCGCGGGCCGGCGATCCGAAAGCGCAACCCGCGGCGAGCGGTGACGGCCCTTTTCCCGGCGCGCGCTTCCGGCAGATTATGAGCCTTACCTCCGACGCCCTGGGAAACATTTATGTTGCGGACAGGGCGGCGGGGAAATCCGACCTGGTTCGCATCCGGGTCTTGAACCGCGGCTCGGGGCCGGTTGAACTGTTTGCCCCCGGTGCCCGGCGGGTTGAAGTTGCCCCCGGCCACATCGCAACAATCATGGGGACCCCTGTTGGGAGCCGCAGCCCCGCTCTTGCCGTGGGCGGGCCCTTTCTGTACATCGCAAAGTCGCTCGGGGGCAGGTCGTCGGTGGTCGCGCTCAACCTGGGCTCTGCACCGGCCACCGCAAATGGTGTGGATCTCGCAGCGGGCGTGATGGGTGCCGTGGCCGGCGGCGGGCCCATGGGATTCTCAGGCGACGGCGGTCCGGCATTGTCCGCTCGTTTTTCCCAGATAACCGGCATGTCCGCCGATGCGCAGGGGAACCTGTTTGTGGCCGACCGCCTGAATAACCGAATCCGACGCATCGACCCGTTCGGAACTGTGACAACGTTTGCCGGCACCGGGCCGGCCGGATCGGGAAGGGGCGGTTACAACGGCAATACAACGGCGGCCGGCCGCGCCCGACTGAACGCCCCATTTGATGTGAAGTCCGGGCCGGCCGGGAGGGTCTGGATTTCCGACACCCTCAATGATCAGGTCCGGGTGGTGGACCCTTCCGGGGTGATTCGTGCCGCCCCCGGGAACGGAATCGGGATGCTCGGCGAATGCGCCGCGGGGCCGCCCGGCGTACCCAGCCCGGGAAGCCGTCCCCGGGGCGCCGGGCCGCACGACGTGGCCGTAACCGCCGACGGCCGAACTTTTGCAGCCGTCCCGGCGGTCGGACAGGTAAAGGAGATCGGCTCACCCGGTGTGGTCACCACGGCGGCGGGCCGGGGTCTGCTTTCTCCTCTCACAGATTCTTCCGGCGCTTCCACGCCTGAAAAAGGGGCCCGGGCCGCCCCCCTGAAGGGTCCGGACCGCGTGGCTGCGGCGAAAAACGGCCTCTACATTCTGGATGCTCCCAGCTTCCGGGTCCGGTTCGTGAATTTCTACCAGCGGTCGGTCGTGGTTCACGGCCGGACCGTACCGGCGAGCGGAATTGTGACGGTGGCGGGCAATGGAGTGTTCGGAAGTACCGGTGACGGCGGCAGAGCGGTTGACGCGACGATCGACCCGCAATTCGCCGATATTGCCGCGGACTCTGCAGGAAATCTGTTCCTGTCGGACCCGGAGCACAACAGGCTGCGGCTGATCGATCCCCGTGGAATCATCAAGACGGTAGCCCCCGACCCGGCCCCTCATCCGCCCTCCTGCTGCATGCACCCCCAGGGCCTCGTCGTTGACACCAGGGACAACCTTTACATCTCCGAATCGGTGGAGCCACGGGTTTGGTTCTGGAACCGGGGCGGCGGTGACCTGGTGGTTCACGGGCTGCTGATTAAGGCCGGAACCTCCGGCCCGGTTGCGGGGACGGGTCTGCGAGGCTTTGAAGGCGACGGTGGGCCCGGGCCGCAAGCCCAATTCATGGAACCCTTGGGGCTTTTCGCCGACCGTGCCGGCAACCTGTACATCGCCGACCGGGCCGCCAACAACATTCGACGGCTCGACGCAGGCGGACGAGTGAGCACCATTGCCGGGACCGGGCAGGCAGGGTTCAACGGCGACGGCCTCAGTGCCGCCCTGACCTGGCTGGCCGGGCCGCAGGCCGTGAGCCTGGACGGTTGCGGCAATCTGGTGATTGCCGATACGGGAAACGACCGGGTACGGCGGCTTCACCTGAAGCAAAACTGCGAACCCTCAACGCAACCGGAGCCCATCCTTAAAGGAACGGGGGCCCGGTTGATCCGGATCGCGATGGGCATCGCTGCCGTTGCCGCCCTGGTGACAACCAGAGCGATCGTAAGGCTCCGGGAAAGGTCGCGTCCTGCGTAGCCCGCTGTAGACATGAACAGGTTTTAGACCTGAAATCATCCCGCAGTACCGACCTGGCCACGGCTTCTTACACCTGAATCATTCCGCAATACAGCGCCATGGCGACGGCCTCCGAGCGGGAGCGAGCTCCGGTCTTTCGCAGGATGCTTCGAATGTGCGACTTGAGAGTCGGAAGGCTGATGAACAACTCGCTCGCTACGGAATCCAGAGGGGCCCCATATCGAAGTGCATTCAGCACGCTCCTCTCTTTTCGGGTGAGCAGGCCGAGGCGCCCAGACAGTTCCTCCACGGCCTCCTGCCGCTGCGTCAGTGTTGCGGTCAACTCCTCCAGCTTGGCGGAGGGGCCCGACGATTCCCCGGCAAATGCAAGGCGCACCTGTGCCGCAAGCTCCTCCAGAGTTGAGCTTTTCGGAAGAAAAGCATTGGCCCCGGCCGCCAGCGCCTTTCCTATTTGCTCGGGACCGTGAAACCACGACAGCATAACGATCCTGCACCCGGGCACATCGCGCAGGATTCCCCGTGCCGTGGCCGGCCCGTCCATGCCGGGAAGCCAGTAGTCCACGACAGCGACGTCCGGGCGGAAATGTGTCGCCGCAAACACCGCCTCCTCTCCCGAGATGGGAAGATGCGCGAGGACCTCAAAGTCCTCAAAGCTTTTGAGGACCCCCGCCAGCGCTTCGGCGAATAAGCGCTGTCCGTCGGCCACGAGAATCTTGATCGGCATCGAGTCGGGGGGCATTAGGCAACCATTTGGATCAGGGCTTCGCTGTGGCCTTCCGCCTCGCAGAGCCCGATTCGCCCGGTGAGATCCACGACTTCTTTTACCTGAAAACCAGGGTCCCGGGCGAACCAGGATACCTGGGTGCGGGTCAGGTCCAGGGAACCCTGGGTGGACTGCCCGGTAATGCGGGTGGTGGTTTTCACCCGGTCCGCCGATGCCGAACCACTCCGGGAAAAGTTCACCGTCTCCCCGACCGATTCGACCACATTCTGGAAATCCGCGGTGATCTGGCCGTCGGTTGAAGTCAGCGTGTACGACCAGGTCTGCCCCAGGTTGCGTCTGGCCGGCAGCAGCAGGGGCGGGTCCGCGGGGCGGAACTCCGCCGGAAGGGCGGCCAGCAGCAGGGTCTGGCTCTGCTTGAGATAGACGATGTGGATGCCGTCCGGCCGGTATTCGAGGTCGGCGATCGTGATGGCGCCCTGGCCCTGGGCGTTCATCTGGTCGCGCTCGACGCGCTGGAAGTTTCCCGCCGGCGGATCGACCCGCAGCTTGGTGGGGTTTGGGGCGGGCTGCTCCAGAGGCAGGCAGCCCTTGATGCGCGCGAACCCGGTCTCGTCGAACAGGTAGGCGCCCGGGCGCCCCGGCAAGACGCTCTGCCCGGGCGCCGGTGAACTCGCGGTGGCCCCCGGCGGGGGCTTTGGGGTCCTCGTCGCCCTGGGCGGGGCAGTCGGGGCCGAAGGCACCGGTACCAGCACGAGGCCGCCGGCCGGCGAGGGTCGGGGAGACGCTGGAGTCTCTTTGTTTGCAGGGGCCGAAGGCGAGGTCTGCGGCTTTACCTGGGACCCTGCGCAGCCCGTCAAAAGGCAGGCGAGCAGAATTGACATCAACCGTCGAGGTTTCATTGTGGGAGAGGGTACCCAGCTTGCAGCCTATTCGTAGCCGATCGCCTCGATGATGTTCAGCGAGCCGGCCCGGCGGGCGGGCTCCAGGCTCCCCAGCACCGCCATCGCCATTCCCACCACAAACGCCGCCAACGCGGGGGCAACAACGAACCCGTAGAAAATCGGCATTCCCGCCTGCCGGGCGACCGCGGTGATCGTCGCCCGGTGCGCCGAGAACCCCACGAACACCCCCACGACCCCACCGACGACCCCCAGGCACACCGCCTCGATCCCCACCATCGTGCGCATCTGCCGCCGGCTGGTGCCCAGCGCCCTCATGATCCCCAACTCCCGCCGCCTCTCGATCACCGATATCAACAAGGCGTTGAAAATCGCCATGATCGCCGCCCCCACGACCACCGCGGCCAGGGCGTCAAACAACCTGCTGATCTGGCTGATTGTGGCCCGGACCAGCGAAAGGTATTCCGGCCCAGTGGTGATATAGGCGGGCACCGGGCTGTCTGCAACGAACCTGTCCACGGACTCGCGCACCGCCGCCCCTTCCGCGCCCCGATCAAAAGCGAGCAGAAAATCGCTCACGCCCCCGATACCGAACCAATCGATCACCGGACGCCTGCCGACCCCGACCACGCCGCCCTCCCAGGTGAAAGTCGAGAAGGTGCCGATCACCGGCACCCGCCTGATTCCGCGGGGAGTCGGAAGCGACAGGGTCTCCCCCGCCCCGACCCCGTAAAGCTCCTCGAACCGGGTTGAGACCACCGCCGCCTTCCCGGATTCCACCAAGTGGCGCTCGGCCGCGGTAAGCCCGGCCGCCGCGGGCTCTGCCCCGAACGAATGCGACAGGCCCTGCACCAGCACCCGGCCCCGCGCCATATTCACGTACACGAACGTGGTTGCGGCCACCTCCCTCACCCCCGGCAGCGCGGCCAGCCGCGAACGCCACTCAAACGGAAGCAGCACGTCGGTGGCCAGCGATGTCCCCGAAGCCGCAGAAACATGAAGGTCCACCGCCTCCAGCGACTCCACCGTCGCGGCGACCGAGTCGTTGAGGTTGGCGGTGGCCCCGTACTGGGCGACCACCATCCCGACCCCGGCAATAATCGAAACCGCGGTCCCCCAGGCCCGCCGCGGCGAGCGCTCTACCGAAGCGGCCGCCAGCCGTCCGGCGGGGCCGAGACTGGACGCCAGCCAACCGGCGGCCCTGGCGATCGGCAGCGTCATCCCGTAGGTCCAGATGATGTTGCCGGCCATGAAGGCCCCCATCCCGGCAAACCCCAGGGAGGTCGGGCCCGCCAGAGCCGTGAAGTACCCGGCCGCGGCCAGGAGCACTCCCCCTACGGTGGGCCACCAGGAGATCCCCCGGACCGAATCCAGGGACTCGAGCACACCTTCGGGGCGCATCGAGTCGGCCGGGGAGACCCGGACCGCCTTGCGTGCGGGAAACACCGCCGCCACCATCGACGCGAAAACGCCGGCCGCAACGGCGGCCGGCACCGCGTAGGGCGGCACGTGCAGCGTGATCTGGACCTCAACCCGCGAGGCGTAAAACGATGGGATTGCGCCGATTAGCCTGCCCGCCGCCGCCAGGCCCAACAGCGCCCCCACCGAGGAGCCGATCAATCCGATAAGCGCCGACTCGAACATGAACATCAGCAACAACCTGCGGCGGTGCCCGCCCAGAGCCCGGACGGTCGCCAGTTCCCGGCGGCGCTCCAGCGACGCCATATTCATGGTGTTGAAGATCAGGAACCCCGCCACGATCAGTGCGATCGTCACACCCAGCATCATTCCGAAGCGCAGGCTGGCCGTGGTGGCGCGCGCCTCGGCGGCCCGGGCCGAGGGGGATTCGACGGAAAAGGAAGGGCCCAGGCGCGACGAGATCGATTCCCTCAGGCGGTCGATGGGGTAGCCCTCCCGGGCGATGACAAAGACGGAGTCGAGCTTTCCCGGTTTGCCCACAATGCCCTGAACAACCGGGATGGGGGCGACCGCGTACAGCCCCCCGTTGAACCCCGTCCCCTTTTCTTCGATGACTCCCAGGACGGGGACCTGCACCTCTCCGGCGCCGGACACGACGGCGGCCGTGCCGCCGGAGGCCACCCCCAGCCGCTGCGCCAGCCTCCCGCCCAGAAAGACGCCCGGGGTTCCGGATTGCTGAGCCATGCGGGTTTGCTGGTTGCGGGAAACGCCTGTGCCGAGCGCCTCGGCCCTCTGGTCCAGGCCCACGACCAGGGCGGGCGTCTTGCCGATCAAGGCCTCGGTCGCCAGCATCGGAACCGCCGCCATGACGCCCGGGGTCTTGCGGATATCGAAGAACCGCTGCTCGGCAAATCCCTGGGGAGAGACCGACGTGACCTCCAGGTCTGCGGCGCCGGCAAGCCGGCTGATAAAGCCTTCCACCGACCCGGTAAGCGACCCCAGAAGCGAAAGGACCGCGACCGCCAGCGCCGCTCCTACTCCAACTCCCCCAAGAGACAGCAGCGTCCGGGCCCGGTGCTCCCAGAAACGCCGCAGGGTCAGCAGTCGGAAAAGGGTCAGGAGGTGACCACCCGCCCGTCGGCAAGGCGGATCGTTGTGTCCGCAATGGAAGCAGCTTTAGCGTCGTGGGTTACCAGTACGACGGTCTTGCCGTGCTCATCGACCGCATTTCGAAGAAGGTCGAGCACCGCCTGCCCGGAGGCGGAATCGAGGTTGCCGGTCGGCTCGTCGGCCAGCAGCAAGGGAGGGTCGGCGGCCAGCGCCCGCGCCACCGCCACCCGCTGTATCTCCCCGCCCGACATCTCGGCGGGCTTGTGGCCCGACCGGGACACGAGGCCGACCATCCCCAGCAGTTGCTCCGCCCGAGCGCGGGTGGCCTCCAGTCGCATCCCGTCCAGAAGCAGAGGGAGTGCCACGTTCTCCCAGGCGGTCATCGTCGGCATGAGGTTGAAGAACTGGAAAACAAACCCGAGCTTGCGCCGGCGAAACGAGGTCAGCCGGTCGTCGCTCATCGCCGACAGATCCTCGCCCTGCACCGCAATGGTCCCCGACGATGGGGTGTCCAAGGCCCCCACGATGTGCAGCAGCGTCGACTTGCCCGACCCGGAAGGCCCGACGACCGCGGCAAAGCTTCCCGAGGGAATCTCAAAGCTGACGTCGTCGAGTGCCTTGACCACCTGCCCCCCCGTCCCGTAGTGCTTGGAGAGCCCGGCCGCAGAAACCGCCGCCGTCACTCGACTGCGAACCGGGCCGTGGTGGTGTCCTCCGGTAGGATGCCGGCGAACTCGTAATCGGCGGGGGTAGCGGAGGGGTCCTCGGGAAGGTCCACCAACCGCACTCCGGTGCGGCTGGCGATACGTGCAAGCGTGGAATGCGAAGCCTCAACCACGACGGCAAACACGGTCCCTCCACCGGCCTTCAGGATCTCGATGGCCTTCCTGTGCCCGTCGGCTCCCTGCTCGTAAACCTGCTTGAAGGCGGGGTCCACGGTCCCGGCCGCGACGGCCTGCAGGCTGGCCATCTCCCTGCTCAGAGCCTCCACCCTCCCGGGCCCGGTGAAGTCGGCGGAAGCTTCGGCAAGGGGGCGGCCCCTGACCAGTATCTTCTCTGACTTAAAGCGCGGGACCGGGACCCTCATCTCCAGAGACCACACCGCGACGCTTTCGCGGGCGAGAAAATCGGATACCTCGGCAGGCTTGCGGTACGAGTCGAAGCTGACGACGGCAAAGGAGGACTTGCGCGGCTCTTTACTCGCCCTGGCGGCAAGGACCGACTTCCGGCGCTCGATGTACGGCTTTAGGGCTTCGTCGTTTGCGGGACCCACCCGTGCCGCGGATGCGCCCGGGTGGGTGGGTCCGGCGCTTACCGACGGGGCCGGGTCGGGCGACAGCTGCCGCTTGATCACCGCCGCGAGACCTCCGGTGAAAAGCAGAGTCCCCACCAGAAAAACGATCCCCTCCGGGTGCCGCCGCAGCCACTCAAAGGCCCGCTTCATACCCTTCCCCCTGCGGCCTCGAGTGCCGACTGCAGCTCGGGCGGCAGGCCCCGTTCGACCGATATTCTCTCTCCGGACAGCGGGTGCTGGAACGAGAGAGCCGCGGCGTGCAGAAAGGGGCGATGCAGGCCGATGGCGGCGGCGTAGGCCATGGTCCGGGCTCCGTAGACCCGATCCCCGACTACCGGATGCCCCACGTGGGCCATATGCACCCGGATCTGGTGGGTGCGGCCGGTTTCCAGCTTCACTTCCAGCAGGCTCGCCTTTTCCAGCTTCTGAACGACGGCAAAGTTCGTCGCGGCAAACTTGCCGGAGGGGGAGACCCTGCGGCGTACACGGTCCCCTGCCCTCTCAAGTGGGGCCTCTATTCTTCCGGTCGGCAGCCGGAAATGGCCCCACACCAGCGCGAGGTAACGGCGCTGGATCTCGCGGCGCTTCATTGCCGCCGCGAGCAGTCCGTAGGCCTCATCGGTCTTGGCCACGACCATGAGCCCCGAGGTGTCCTTGTCCAGCCTGTGGACGATGCCCGGCCGCTCATCACCGGCTGCTCCGGCCAGCGGCATCATCTCCGCCAACAGAGCGGTCATCGCCTCGCCGACCCTGCCGGCCCCGGGGTGCACGACCATCCCGGCCGGCTTGCAAACCACTGCAAGGTCGGCGTCCTGGAAGCAGATCTCAAGTGCTTCCACGCCGCAGCTCTTGAAACACCAGGTACCCGACCCCCAGCACGATGGCGGCGTCGGCGACGTTGAAGGTCGGCCAGAAGGACAGGTAAAAGAAATCGACGACCTTTCCCAGGCCGCTCCCCGGTGGCCGGAACATCCGGTCCGCCAGGTTGCCCAGCCCGCCTCCGATGACCATTCCGAAAGCAGCGCCCGCCCGGTGGCGGTAGGCCCAGACGGCAACGAAGCTCAAAATCACGACGTTGAGCCCGAATATCACGAGCGGGATCCTCTGGAACAAACCGAAGGCGGTCCCGGAATTGGTGATCAGCTTCAACTGGAACACGCTGCCGATTATCGGGATGCTGCGGCCCCCGGACAGAGCGGCGACCGCTGCCGCTTTGGTGAGCTGATCGGCGGCCGCGACCGCGGCAGCGGCGCCTAGAAGCGCCTTTCGGGACGGGATCTCGGCTGGCGGATGTTGCCGGGCTACCTCCGCTCTTCCGCCTTCTTGCACTTGATGCAAAGTAGCACATGGGGAAGCGCTTTCAGGCGATCTGCCGAGATCGGCTGGCCGCAGGATTCACACAGCCCGTAGGACCCATCGTCGATCTTGGAGAGGGCCTTGTCGATCTTGTCCATGAGGTCCTGGATGTTGTTGACGATCGAGAGGTCTTTCTCTCTCTCGAACGTCGCCGTCCCTGCGTCCGCGTAGTCCTCATCGAACCCGCCCTCGGCGGCTGCCTCCGAAGCAGACCCAAAGGCGGCCGACTCGAGTTCCTCCAGCTGGGAAACCAGGTCCGATCTCTCTGAGGTCAGCTGCTCGCGAATCGACTCGAGCGTTTTCTTGTCGAACTCAACCCTCTTCACCGGCTTCACCGCAGGCGCCGGCTTGGGCGGCCTTGCCGCAGGCCGTGGTTTGGCGGGCGGGGCTTTCGCCGGAGGGCGGGGGGGCGCCGGCGTCTTGTCCTTAGCCTTGGCTTTGGGCTTGGCCTTGGCCGCCGGCCGGGCCTTTACCGCCGGCCTGGCTTTGGGCTTCGCAACGGGTTTGGCTTTTGATTTGGGTCTTGCGACGGCAGGCTTGCGGGCCGGGGCCTTTTTGGCGGCCGGCGCCTTCTTGGCCGGCGCCTTCTTTTTCACCGCAGGTCTTGCTTTTGCCACCGGCTTTTTCCGCGCCGGGGGCCTGCTCCTGGATGCGACTTTCTTTGCAGACTTCTTGGCCATTTGCTGGAACTCCCGGAGCGGCGCCGGATCCATCACGTCCCCTGGATCCCGGCGGAAAGCCGGTGCAGGCTAGCACGTAGCGCGGCCCCCGTCAAAGAAATCCTTTAGATGCGAAACTATCCGCTGCATGTTCGACCTGGTGCCTCCCCGGCCCAGCCTGGTGGCCGGAGAGGGGGAAATTCTTCAGTTCTGGGAGACCGAAAACGTCTTCGAGAAACTGCGCGCACAGAATGCGGGCAAGCCCCCCTGGTCCTTCCTGGACGGGCCGATTACCGCCAACGGCTACATGGGTGTCCACCACGCATGGGGGCGCACCTATAAGGACGCCTTCTGCCGCTATTTCGCGATGGCCGGGCGGGACCAGCGCTGGCAGAACGGATTCGATTGCCAGGGCCTGTGGGTCGAGGTCCAGGTGGAACGGGACCTCGGATTCAAATCGAAGCGGGACATCGAGGAATACGGGATCGAAGACTTCGTCCAGCGGTGCAAGGAGCGGGTCTGGAAGTACTCGGCCATTCAGACCCGGCAGTCCATTCGCCTGGGGATGTGGATGGACTGGCCGAACTCCTATTTCACGATGTCCGACGAGAACAACTACACGATCTGGGCATTTTTGAAGAAATGCCACCAGCGCGGCTTCCTTTACAAGGGCCTCGACGCGATGCCGTGGTGCCCTCGATGCGGAACCGGCATCTCCGAGCAGGAGCGAAAAGAGGGCTACAAGCGGGTTACCGACGAGGCGGTCTACGTGCTGTTTCCGCTCAAGGACTCCGGCAACGAGCATCTGCTCGTCTGGACGACCACCCCCTGGACTTTGGCCGCCAACGTCGCCGCCGCCGTCAACCCGGATCTCACCTACGTAAAGGCGAAGACGAACGGCAAGATCGTCTACCTGGCGAAGGCCCTCCAACACGTGCTCGGCAATAAAGACGTTGAGGTGCTCGACGAGATCAAGGGCGCCGAGCTGGCGGGCCGGGAGTATTCCGGGCCCTTCGACGAACTCGAGGCCGCGACTCCACGGGCACACCGGGTCATCGGCTGGGAGGAGGTTTCCGAGGAGGAGGGAACCGGGATCGTCCACATCGCTCCCGGCTGCGGGAAGGAGGACTTCGACCTCGGGCGGGAAAACGGCCTGCCGGTTATCGCCCCGATCGACGACTCCGGGATCTACGTCCAGGGGTTCGGCTTTCTAACCGGGAAGCCGGCCCTTGAGGTCGCAGGTGAGATCGGCGACAGCCTGCGGGCCAAGGGCCTTTTATTCTCCACCGAACGGTACGAGCACGACTACCCGCATTGCTGGCGGTGTGCGACTCCGCTGCTGTTCCGTTCGGTCGACGAATGGTACATCCGCATGGACTGGCGGGACGAGATAAAGGCGGTGGTCGACCAGATCCGCTGGATCCCCGACTACGGGCAGGACCTGGAGCACGACTGGCTGCGCAACATGGGCGACTGGATGATCAGCAAGAAGCGGTACTGGGGCCTGGCGCTTCCTATCTACGAGTGTGATGGGTGCGGCTGGTTCGATGTCGTCGGCGGGCGTGAAGAACTTAAAGAAAGGGCCGTAGAGGGCTGGGATGAGTTTGTCGGTGATCCCGGGCGGCCGAACACCCCGCACCGTCCGTGGATCGACAAGGTGAAGATCGCCTGCGAGAAATGCGGGGCCGCGGCCTCGCGGATCCCCGATGTCGGGAACCCCTGGCTGGACGCGGGGATCGTGGCCTACTCGACCACCGGTTACAACACGGACCGGGACTACTGGGCCAGGTGGGTTCCGGCGGATTTCGTGGTGGAGTCGTTCCCCGGCCAGTTCCGCAACTGGTTCTACGCGTTGCTCGCAATGAGCACGATGATGGAAAACATCCCGCCGTTCAAGACGCTTCTCGGCTACGCCCTGGTCAAAGACGAACGGGGCGAGGAAATGCATTATTCAAAGGGCAACGCCATCGAGTTCGACGTGGCCGCCGAAAAGATGGGCGCCGACGTCATGAGGTGGATGTACTGCCGGCACACCCCGACCCAGAACCTGAACTTCGGCTACCAGGCCGGCGAGCACATCGAGCGCAAGGTCTTCGGGACGCTGTGGAACAGCTATCTGTTCTTCTGCAACTACGCGCGGCTGGACCGATTCGACCCCGCCTCCCAACCGGTTCCGGTGGAGAAGCGCCCTCTGATCGACCGCTGGATACTGTCGGACCTCACCCTGCTTGCTGCGGCGGGTCGCCGGCATTTCGAGGAATACTGGATCGCGCCCTTCGTGCGCAGAGCGGAGGAGTTCATCGATCAGCTTTCCAACTGGTACATTCGGCGCAACCGCCAGCGTTTCTGGAACCCCCGGGATGAGTCCGACGAGGACAAGCTGGCCGCCTACCAGACGCTCTACGAGGTCCTGGTGACCCTGACCAAACTGCTTGCCCCGGTAATTCCCTTTCTTGCCGAGCGGATGTACCAGAACCTCGTGGTCGAAGGGGGACCACAGGGCGGCGGACCTCCCAGCGTGCATCTTTGTGAATACCCGGCGCCCGACGTCGCGCTTGCCGACGAGACGCTTACCTATCGCATGTCGGTGGTGCAGCAGGTGACCGCGGCCGGCCGCGCCCTGCGCGAAAAGGCCGAGTTGCGCGTGCGCCAGCCGCTGCCGGAGATCCGCGTCGTGGTCACCTCCGAGGAACAGGCCCAGGCAATGCACGCCCTGAACGACCTGGTCGCCGACGAACTCAACGTCAAGAAAGTTCAGGTCGCCGACGAGATCGGCGACCTGACCTCGTTGACTGCAAAGCCGAAGTTCGGGGTCCTCGGGCCCAAGCACGGCAAGAGGGTGCAGGCCGTCGCCGAGGCCGTCAGGGGTCTCGATGAGAAGCAGGTGCGCCGCCTCCAGTTCGGCCAGACCATTCAGGTTGAAGCTGGGGCCGGCAGCGTCGACATCGCACCTGAAGACGCCGAAGTCCACGTCGGGACCAGACCGGGGTGGGTGGTTGCGGAATCGGGTAGCATCCAGATTGCATTGAATACCGAACTGACACCCGAGCTGCGCAGAGAGGGCCTGGCCCGCGATCTCGTCCGGCACATCCAGCAGCTGCGCAAGGAGATCGACCTCAATATCGAGGACCACATCGATATCCAGTTCGATACCGCCGATGAAGAATTGAAGCACGCCATTGCCGACTTCAGGGACTACATCATGAAAGAAACCCAGGCGGAGCGGCTCGATCACGGCCTGCTGGGCCTGTCCTCCGCCGAGGAAGTCGAGATCGAGGGCAAATCGATAACCCTCGAAATCACCCTGCGCTTTTCGTCTTAACCCTCGCCGGACCGCTCAGGTCCTGGGAATCCTCGGCCTCGCCGCCGTCTTGGGCTTGGCGGAAGCCTTCGGCTTGGCGGACGCCTTCGGCTTGGAATTCGACTTTGCCTTGACCGCGGGTTTCGGCTTGGCCTTCGGCTTGACTGCAGGCTTCGGCTTCGCAGGTGGCTTCGCTTTGGCCGCCGGCTTTCGCGCCGCCGGCTTTCGGACTGCCGGGGCTTTCGGTTTGAGGCCGCCGGCCGGCGGAGCCTCGGGCGAAACCATTGCCGGCTCCTCTTCGGGCTCCGTCTCGGGGACTTCGGCAGCCGCGTCGGGATGGATCATCCCGGCCCAGGCGCGGTCCCATGCATTAGGCCCGCCGCCGGGACTCGCCGGCATCTCCGCGGTCGCCGAAGCGGGGGCTACCGGTACCGGCTCGTAGATTGCCGTCTCATCCTCCTCGTCGGAAGGATGATCCAGAGCGCGCAGGTCCGCCTCGATCTGGGCCGGGGCGGGGGGAATCGTCGCTCCGGCCTCCGAAGGCTGCTCGCCTTCCTTGCGCAGCTTGCGCTCCTTCAAGAAAGACATCACCAGCAGGACACCGGCCGCCACGCTGGCAACCATCGAAACGAACAAAAGGGCATCGGGGCCTGGGCCCCAGCCGACTACCAGCGAGATCAACGCGACCAATACCAGGACGCCTGAAGCAATCATCAATTCACATCACTCCCTTGGGGTGAGGATGGGGACGTTACCTAAACAAAGTGCAGTATCAACAAGTACCGTGGGAG
>JBOGWH010000215.1:0-10497 GCA_050692975.1 Actinomycetota bacterium
GTCCCTTGACATCCGGTACCCCGAACGTCGCCGGCCTCAACCAGGTCTTTGAAATCTCGTCTCACATTGTCCCTTGACATCCGGTACCCCGAACGTCGCCGGCCTCAACCAGGTCTTTGAAGTCTCGTCTTACGGTGATCATCCCGAGGACTGAGAAATAGTCCGGGAGTTTCGTGATGCGGGGAGAACGTGAGGTCCTGAGTGCCTGCCTTTCCGGCAGCGCCAGAGCCGTCCGACGGCTTAGCTCCGCCAGAGCAGTTCGTGGAGGGTCACCGGGTCGTCAAAGCCCCGCAGCTGCACTTCCCCCTTTTTGCGCCAATCCAGGCCTTTGCCCAGAGACAGGTCCCGGACAACATTCGAGCCGAGGATCTCGCCGGGCTCGCATGCCCCGCAAATCCTTGCGGCCATTTGTACCGATGCGCCGAACAGGTCTTCGCTTTCGGCCACTGGTTCGCCGGCGGTTAGCCCGACCCGGACCAGGATCTCGACCGGCAGTTCGGCCTCCTCGAGCTTTTTCTGGATTTCGGCCGAAGCCCTGGTGGCAGAGACCACCGAACTGAAGGCGGCAAGCATTCCGTCGCCGGTGTGCTTGACGATGTGCCCCCCGTTGTCGGCCACCGATTGCCTGATGATTGCGTCGTGCGCCCGCAGGATCTGCATGGCCTTCTCGTCTCCGAGCCTCTGAGTCAGTTCCGTGGATCCCGCCATGTCGGTGAAAAGGATGGCTCTCAACCCCCCCTCGCTGATGACCTTTCCGGCGGGAGTCTCCTCGATCCTGCCCAGAAAGCCCTCAACGAGGCCGGGGTTCACTTCGATAATCTTGCTGGGGAGATATCCATGACCCTCGGCATGAACGGCCTGGGCGGACTCCCGGTTGGGGGCGTCGATGAGACAGAAGCCCATCTGGGTTTCGTAGTCGAACCAGTAGGTAAGGACCTTGACCCCATATTTGTCCTGCACCTTCAGATCCTCGAGGTGGAAGCGGGCGACGTCCTCTGCGGTGACGGGTTTCTCGCCCGACATATCGTGGCGGTCCATGAAAAGCGGCATAGCCGCGAGTCTAAACGTCCTCCCCGGCGGGCGGGTGCAGTAGTTGGTCGTTTCCTAGCGGCCTCCTCAACGATTCCCAGGATCCCGCCTGAAAGTGCAGGCAATCAGTCGATTCCTAGCGGGGTCCTCGACGACCCAGGATCCTCCCAGGCAGGCTGGTCGTTTCCTAGCGAGCCTCCTCAACTACTCCCAGGATCTGATCGCCGAAAGCCTCAAGCTTGGCAGGCCCGATCCCTTTGATGAGGGCCAACTCCTCGAGCGTTCCGGGCATCTTTTCGGCGATCATCTTCAGGGTGGCGTCCTGAAGGAAAACAAAGGCCGGCTTCCCCTCCGCCCGGGCGCGCTCTAGCCTCCACTGCCGGAGCGCGGCTTCGGCGGCAGCGCTGCTGTTCGAGGGCGCGTCCTGCGATGGCGGGATGAAAGTCGTGGGTGAGTCTCCGGCGTAAATCCTCTTGCCGTACGGGATGAGGCTGTTAGATGCCCCGATACGCACCACCACTCCGGCCGCTTCGATGGAATCGACCGTTGCCTCGTAACCGCCGTCGGTGACGACCATGCCCACCACCGGAGCGGTTCCATCCCGCACGATCTGTCTGGGTGCCAACTGTTGCGGCTCGGGGGTAGGTACCCATTGCCGGGCCATCTCCTCCAGAAACGGAGTGGTTGGGCTGCCGGCCACGACCAACAACGATGTCCGGCAGCGGGTGATGCCGACGTGGAAGATCCTCCGCTCTTCCTCGCCGTCGGAGGCAAGACGGTGGGGCATGATGCCCGCGGTGGCGTCGTGCACGATCACTCTGTCCCATTCCTGGCCTTTGACCTTGTGGACGGTGGCCAGGGTGACGCCGCCGGGGGTGCCCGGCTCGGAGAGCCGGGCCCTTAGCCACGTCTCGAAATCGTGCGGGTCGGGGTGCAGACGGCCGATCTGTATCAGCACATTCAGCTCGTCCTCATGGGGGGAGCGCTCCAGGCGGCCACGGGCACGATCTAGCACTGCGGCGATGCCTCCGAGGCCGATGCGGTCGCGCACGACGGTAAGAAGCCCCTCGGTGCGCATGGAACCAGCCTTGTCGGCAAGCATTTCGATGTCGTCGGCATAACCGGCCAGCTTGGGGCGGAGTCGTTCGTCGAGACGGGAGGCAAGAGTCCGCAGATCCCGGATGCTGCGTTTCTCGGCGGCCCATTCCACGGCTCTGGGGGAGAGCTTGCGGGGCGGGCGGCGCAGCGTCGTGTTCACATCCTCCGGTCGCAGCTCATGGGGCGAAAGTGCGATCCTCAGCCATGCCAACCCGGCTGCAACTGCGGTCCGGCTTGCGAAGCTGAGGTCGACCGCCCGGTTTACGGCGATTCCGGCCTCTCCGAGCGCGATCTGAACGGGCGCGAGGGAGCTGTTTACCCGCGTCAGTACGGCGATGTTCCCGGGCCCGGCGCTGGCGGAAAGATAGGAGCGGACGGCATCGACGGTCCCGGCGACGACGTCATCGGTCGCTTTCAGTTCCAGAGCGTGAAGTGGGGAAACGCTTGTAGCCCCGGGGGTCACTGCTTCCGCTTCACCCGGCCAGCCATTACCGGGCGTACTCGGGTGGCGGATGGTCTTCTTTCCGGAGGCCGTGGCTTCCCCTTCACCGGGCTGGGCTTGACCGGCCGTACTCGGGTGGCGGATGGTCTTCTCCACCCGCAGGCGGTTGTGGGTGAGCAAGGTTCCCGCCGCCTCTACTACTGCCGGGGGGCATCGGTAGTTCACCTCCAGGGCGTGCTCTTCGGCCGACGGGAAGAACCGCTTGAAATCAATCAGCCAGTCGGGGGAGGCATCGGCATAGCCGTAGATCGTCTGGTCGTCGTCGCCCACGCCGAAGACATACCCGTCCGGGCCGGCCAGGGTGCGAATCAGCAACAGATGGGCGGGGGTCAGATCCTGAAACTCGTCCACCAGCATGACTCGGCACCGTTGCCGGGCCCTCTTTCGAACGTCCGGGTCGGTGAGTAGCAGTTCGAGCGCCCCGTAAATCTGTTCGTCATAGTCCACGGCCTGGAGTGATGCGAGTTCGGCCCGGTAGTCGTCAAACACCCGACCCAGGTCCTCAAGCTCGCCGTTGAACTGGTCTTCGATCTGCGCAGGGGAGTGAAGGCCGAGGCGAATGGCCGACAGCGCCTCGATCCAGGCGGCGGCAGGATCAGTGTTGGCCCGCCGCCTGAATGAAACGAGGCGGTCGAGAATCTCTCTGACCTCCCTTTCCTCAAGGGTTCGAATCGGACGGTTGCCCCCGCCGAAGACTCCGGTGCCGCTGAGTATCGAAAGTCCGAGAGAGTTGAGGGTGCGGATCTGCAGTTCGGGCAGATCGGCGGTGCGCTGTTTCATCTCGCCGGCGGCCCGCCGGTTGTAGGCCACCAGGCAGACTGCCGACGGGGGAATCCGCCAGGCGCGCAACAGATGCCTGGCACGCTCGGTGAGTACGCGGGTCTTTCCGGACCCTGCCGGAGCGATGATTCTCGCGGCAGCCCCTGTTGCAGTGACGGCGGACAGCTGGTCGGGCGCAAGGTCGGCCTCCGTCCCGTTCCCTTCGAACGGAGTGAGGGCGCCGGCTTCGAGAGCCACGCGGTGAATCACCGGCCGGCCCCCGACTCCGGGATCGGTGGGGTCGAGGTATGCGAGCGGCCCCCCATCGCAAAGTGCCGGACGGCCGTCCGGCAGGATGACGTCCCCACCGGGGGTCCCCGGCTCGGCAAGCGGGGCATCTCCACCCGGAGCTGCTCCCATTGCCATAGCTCGCTCCGCCCACGGCCACCTGCCCCGGCCCCTTCTGAAGTCGACCGAGTTGGCCGTTGCGTAGTGGACTACATGCTCTATGGGAAAGTCGAAAGCCGGGTGGAGGTCCCATACCGGGCCTGCGACAACGGCAAGGGATGGATCCGGCAGCTCCTCCTTCAGCCTGATCACGACCGGGTTGCGGTTGCGGTGGTGTTCCTCCACTTGCTCTATCAACTGCTCCGGTGCTCCGGGGGCCAGTTCAATCACCGGCAGGCCGCGCCACCCCTCGGGCACCGGCTGCTCGGTCGTAATGAGGGCGCTGCGGCCCAGGATCGGCCCGCTTGTGATGAAGGCGCTGCGGCCCAGGATCGGCTCGCTCGTAATGAGGGCGCTGCGGCCCAGGATCGGCCGGCTTCCGGCCCCGCCACCTGCCGGTCCCTGCTCTTCAACGGTGACCCCGGCGCCGCGCCGCGAGATCGGCCCGCTTCCGGTCCCGCTACCTTCCGGTCCCTGCTCTTCAACGGTGACCCCGGCGCTGCGCCGCGAGATCGGCCCTCTTCCGGCCCCGCCACCTTCCGGTCCCTGCTCCTCAACGGTGACCCCGGCGCCGCGCCGCGAGATCGGCCCGCTTCCGGTCCCGCTACCTTCCGGTCCCTGCTCTTCAACGCTGACCCCGGCGCCGCGCCCCAGGCTCGGCCCTCTTCCGGCTCCGTCGTTTGCCGGTCCCTGCTCCTCAACGGTGACCCCGGCGCTGCGCTCGGGCGGTTTGGCCACCCGAGATGGCCTGGGCCCCGTCGTCACTTCAGTGTCCGTCATCGCTTCTTGCGGCGATGTCTCTGGAGGGTAATTGCGTAGCGGCGAGGGTCCGGCGGGGACGGATCCGTCCAGTGATAGGCGCCAGCAGGATTTCACGGCGGTCGCATCGGAGTGCTCCCCTCCGCAGTACTGGCACTTGATTCTCGGCATCCCTGAGAGTATGGCTCAGGGGTAGGACAGTGCTTTCGGGGTCCCGGCTAGGGGTTCCGGCTGCGCAGGCGCTGCTTGATTTCTTTCTCGCTCCGATCGGGTGGTTCGTCTCACCGCGGATGGGCGCTGCTTAGATTCCTTTCTCGGCTCTGCGGTCGGTTGGGTTCTCGTACTGGCGACGCAGGCGCTGCTTGATTTCTTTCTCGCTCCGATCGGGTGGTTCGTCTCACCGCGGATGGGCGCTGCTTAGATTCCTTTCTCGGCTCCGCGGTCGGTTGGGTTCTTGTGCTGGCGGAGGCGCTGCTTGATTTCTTTCTCGGCTCCGCGGTCCGTCGGTTCGTAGTACCGGCGCCCGGATATCTCCGGGGGCCGGTAATCCTGGTCGACATAGCCTTCGGGATGGTCGTGGGGATACCGGTAGCCCTTTCCATGACCAAGCTTTCGGGATGCCCCGTAACTTGCGTCCCGCAGGTGCATGGGCACGTCGCTGTGACCGTGTTCTGCCACGTCCCGGGACGCTCTCGATATCGCTACGGTCGCTGCATTCGATTTGGGTGCGCAGGCCAGATAGATGGCTGCGTGAGCGAGATTCAACTTCACCTCCGGCAGGCCCACGAATTCGACGGCCTGCGCCGCCGCAACCGCCAGCGGCAGGGCGGCAGGATCGGCATTTCCGACGTCTTCCGATGCAAAGATGACCATGCGGCGCGCTATGAATCGGGCGTCTTCCCCCGCTTCCAGCATCTCCGCGAGCCACCACACCGCCGCGTCTGGGTCCGACCCCCTCATGCTCTTGATGAAGGCAGAGATCACGTCGTAGTGAGCGTCGTCGCCGTAGTGCAGGACCGGTCCCTGAAGCGCGTTTTCCGCCAGGTCGGCGGTCACCTTTGTTTCGCCGGCCGCGATTGCGGCAGACACGCATGTATCGAGGGCGTTCAGCGCGGCCCTGGCGTCGCCCCCGGCCCGGTCGACGATGTGGTCGACGGCATCGTCGGAAACGTCCACATCGGTGCCGCCCAGGCCGCGCTCTTCATCGGTTATCGCCCTTCGCAGGATCTCGACGATCTCCTTGCGGCCCAGAGGATCCAATCGAAACAGCATGCTGCGTGAAAGCAGTGGGGAGTTGATCGAGAAATAGGGATTCTCCGTGGTGGCTCCAATGAGCACGATCGTTCCGGCTTCGACCGCAGGCAGGAGGGCATCCTGCTGGCCTTTGTTGAACCGGTGGATTTCATCTATGAACAGAATCGTCTTGCGGCCCAGGGTCTGCGCCGACTCGGCAGCTCGTGCGATGGCCTTGCGGACATCCGCCACGGTTGCGTTGACTGCCGAAAGGGTCTCGTAATCTGCTTTGGTGGTCTCGGCAATGATGTGCGCAAGTGAAGTCTTGCCGGTTCCGGCGGGCCCCCAGAGGATTGCCGAGGTGAGGCGGTCCGACTCGATCAGGTTTCGAAGCGGCATCCCGCGACCGACGATGTGCTGCTGTCCGGCCAGCTCCTCCAGAGTTCGCGGCCGCATCCTAGCGGCCAAGGGAGCCGGGCTGGAGAACAGGGAATCCTGGTTCGTTTAGTCGTCCTTTTACCGGTACAGCACGGAGGCCAGACGCCTCCGGGCCGTGAGGATCCTGGGGTCGCCGGCGTCGAAGGGCGCCATGATTTGCAATAGGAGTTTCCTCGCCAGATCGCCCGCCTCGGAGTCCTCCGATTCGATGATTCGGATCAGCGGTTCGGCAAAATCCGGGTCGGAACGGGAAAGTCTCAGTTCTGCAAGATCCCCGGCCGCTTCAATGTCCAGTGGCTCGAGTTCGAGGCGATCGCTGAGAGCAGCTTCGTCGGCGTTGCTCGAGTTCTCAACCAGGTCCAGGCGCTGGAGCCCCTGCCGGGCCGATTGACTTGACGGGCTCATCTTTAGAGCCTTTTCGTACATGGCCCTCGCCGACTTCAGGTCCCCCTGAAGCTCGGCGGCCTGCGCTACGGAGACAAGCTTTTCGGAGGGATCTGGAAGGAACCCTTTGAGCCACGCCTCCACCTGGTGCTTGGGCTGAGCACCGACGAATTCGGCGGCCTGCTTTCCGTTGACGAAGGCCTTAACGGCGGGAATCCCCTGGACCTGAAAGCGAGAGGACAGCATGGGCGCGTGGTCCACATTGACTTTCACAAGCTGCCATTTGCCGCCGGATTGCACGGCTAACTGCTCAAGCACGGGGCCGAGGGACCGGCAGGGGCCGCACCAGGGGGCCCAAAAGTCCACCACGACGGGAACCGTCTTGGACGCTTCGATTACTTTCTGTTGGAAGTCGGCGTCGCCGGCCTCGAGTGCTGATGCCATAAAGAAAGGGTAACTCTTGACGCAACCAGCAGTCGCGCAGGCTCGCACTCGAGGCTGCTTTTCTCCCGGAGCCCCCGGCGCTCTGGCGACGATCCCTCGGAAGGCGGGCCAGCCGATGAGTTAAATAAGGTTCCTGGCATAATCTGTCTCCCGGCATGGGAATTAGATCTCTGCTTTATCTTACGGCCCGCTTGTTAGGCGATATCAACGCAGTTCGCGGCGGGACGAGCGGGAAGCGGATCGTTCGAAGGGTTACGGAAGGGCCACCGGAAAGGTGCTTCGCCGACTGTTTAGGTAGGTCACGAGCGCATAAGTCCGCCTCGTGGCCTGTTTCGGTAGGTTCCATCGTGTGGGAGGGCTTCCGCCTGCTTCGGTAGGTCACGAGCGTAAGTCGGCTTCGCCGCCTGTTTCGGTAGTTCCATCGCGTCGGCTGCTATTAATCGGTGACCATCTAGACGACATCTCCACATACCTGCAGTCAGGATTCGTCGCCTGTTTCGGTGGTTCACGCGCGGGAAAGCTGCTTCGCCGCCTGCGACGGGGGTAACGGGGCTTCGCCGGACCAGCCCTAAAGTGAGGTACCGGTGCGGCCGACAAGAAAAGCAGGGGTTTGCTCCTGGGAAACGTTGCCATGTTCAGATCGAATACAAAATGGCCGGCGGTAATGACCGACAGCTCCAAAGGAGCCGAGTTTGAGGGCCTGATCGCACGGCGCGTCGGGCACCGGGTGGGGTTCCAGCCCCTCGAATCGTTGCCGGATAGGGGAACAGTCTTCGGCCTGAGCGGGCCCATTGGCGGGGGATTGCTTCTGGAATCCGCGGTGCAGCCCAAGGGGTCTTTCTTCGTCATCAGACATGCATTCCTGTACGGATTTCAAGGCAAGCTAGGGTGCGTCGAGCTGACCACGTACCGGTGGGACTGGGCGCTGCATATGCGCTTCACCGGAGATCGTTCTCTGGAGAAAATGTCCTCCGGCGGCAGGCGGCGATTCGCGGACGACATGAATCGCAGGTCAGGATACAAGCGTGATCGGCTGCGGCAATGGTTTGGTGTCGAGAACATGCCCCCAAAGGTGGCCGGTCAGTCAACGGCAGTAGTGCGATACCTGACCGGCAGTTACTTGGAGTTGCTGGAGGTCTCCACGCTCGAGGCCTTCGGGCCCCCAGGGGCCCCGCGAGTGATCGACTGGACTGCCGATTGGGAAAACCAGACCTTTTCATGTCGATGCGGTTGGGCGGGGGAGGCTGCCCAGACACTTCGCTGTGAAAGTACTGGCGACCAGAAGGGCTTTGCCTGTCCAGCGTGCGGGACGGTGGTATTTATCGTCGAATACCCTCCCCGAGACGCTCTTCGTCTGGAGGCGATCTCGGGGAATCAGAAGGCGCTTTCGCTTCTGGTGGAGGAAGCCAACCGCTCCGGGTAGCTGAAGGTTCTATGGCGTCGCACGATCCGTGCTACTTGGCTTTGATTACCCCAATGTTGAAGTGCGAGTCGTAGTTTCCTGCAATCAAAAGCCGAAGCCAGAGAGCCAGGTACATCTCTGGGCCCCTTGAGGTCGTGATGTCGCCGAGATCGATGACCTGATCCCGGGACCATCCGAAAGAGCCGAGAAGATCCATCACCTGGGATTTCGCATCGGAATCATTCCCGCTGACGAAGATGCTGTGCTGCCCAGGAACTATGCCGGGCGCGACCATTACCTCGTGGTTGACGGTGTTCAGCGTCTTGACCACCTTGGTGTTGGGAAAAGTTCTCTGAATCTGTTCACCCAGGCTGTCGGTATTGGAAACCGTGAGAGCCGGTGGCATTCCGGAACGGTCGAGTGGATTGGCGACATCGATCAGGACTTTGCCGTCCAGATTCTCCGCCCCAGCCATTCTTAAGGCATCGAGGCAGGCCGCCCCCGCCGTACAGTTGAAAACCACCTCCCCGAAGGCTGCAGCCTCGGCAAAGGTCCCGGCGCCGGCACGCGCCCTCGAAGTCTCTGCGCAAGCAATTGCGGTTTCGCCTCCCGCGCTTCGGGAGCCGATCTTGACCTCGTGTCCCAAAAGCTCGAGCTTCGTCGCTATTGTGGTCCCCACTTTTCCGGTTCCCATTACTCCGAACTTCATGGCGATCTCCTTTTAGCCCTATCGGTTCATGCGTTTTAGTTACGATCACCCGCCGAATTCCGTGGTTACCAGCCTTCTGTTCCTGGGTCCCCCTTGAATGGGCCTACGATGTCCCCGGTTATCCAGCCCCCGTAAAATCCTCCCACCTGAGCCTTAACCAGTTCGTCGTCCAGATAGCAGGAGTCGACCCGGCCAGGATAGAAGGAAATGTATCCCGCCAGGGTCTCGAATCCGCGTTTCGGACTGAGATAGGACCAGGCAGCGCGAGGGGCCCGGCGGTCTCCGACGACGACATCGTAATAAGTCGCGGTCCCCTTCCACTCGCAAACAGTGTGGTCCTCGGTCTCGACCAGGAGGCCCACGGCCACATCATCCGAAGGCAGGTAGTAGGTCGGGGGGCCTGCTGTCTCCAGCACCCTGAGAGCTCGTGCGCTTCGGGCTATCTCGGCGTCTGCAAAATACACACTGACTATCCTCCTGCTCGGCTCCACCCGGGGCGGCCGTGGGTAATCCCAGACCGACTCCTGTCCGGGGCTCGGCCTGACCCAGACGGATGGTCTGCGGTCTGATTGGTGTCCCATTCGTCCACCCTACCCCCGTGTTCGGACCCCGAGCACCGACGGCGGCGTCGCGCGAATTGGGGGTCCGCAGCAAACGCGCCGTTTGGCGGCGACCACCCCCCCTACCTCATGGGCTGGCCTTAGATTGTGGAGGTGAATTCCGGGCGGACTTCCCCGGCCGGCGGTGGCCTGGATTCTTCCGGCGGTACAAACCTCCAGGCTCCCGGTCCGCCTTCGAGCCGCCACCGCTTGTAGGTCTTAAGGTAGTGGTGAGTCACACATAGGCGGGCGAGATTAGCCAGTTTGGTCGGACCGCTTTTGGCAAATTCCTGGATATGGTCGATCTGAAGTCGGTATCGGCATTCACAGCCGGGAACCACGCATACCGGGTCTCGTTTCTCAAGTGCCGTGCGTACGCTGGAGGGTATCCAGCGGCCGGCACTGCAAACTGCTTTGATATCGGCTCCATCTAGAACCAGCACCCGCAAGATAGCGTCGTTGAGCAGCTCTCTTGCCGTTGCCACCGATATCGGTCCGATCCCTGGGATCTCGCAGGTCTCACCGGGCTGCGTGTGACCGCGCACCAGCGCTGCATGATCGACCGTGACGTGCACCACCGCGTTGGGACCCTTGCGCCTTGGAGAGCAATTGTTGCCCGAGGACCCAGCCGAAGCCGGGTGGCGGCCGTTGCCCGAGGACCCAGCCGAAGCCGGGTGGCGGCCGTCGCCCGAGG
>JBOGWH010000216.1:0-5937 GCA_050692975.1 Actinomycetota bacterium
CCCTTATATAGACCCGGGCAAGCTGGGCGTTGTCGTAGAGCATCTTCTCGAAATGCGGGACGAGCCAGTCGTCGTCCACCGAGTAGCGGGCGAAACCCCCACCGATCTGATCGTAAATCCCGCCGGCGGCCATCTTGCGCAGCGTGGTGCTCAGCATCTCCGGGGCGCGGCCCAGAGCTTTCGCAGAACCGCGAAGCAAGAATTCGAGACTCGGGGTGTTGGGGAACTTCGGGGCCCCCGCGAACCCTCCGCTGATGAAATCAAATTGAGCTGAGATCCGCTCGATCGCGGCCGGGAGGAGATCGCCGGTAAGCGGATCGCCCGAGGGCGCAACCGTCTGACCGCGGATGTGCTCGACCAGCACGTCGGTCTGCTTTTCCACGTCCTGCCTTTTCGACACGAAGGCCTGATGGACCGCCTTGAGCACCGACTTAAACCCCGGCATTCCGTAGCGATCCTCGGGCGGGAAATAGGTACCGCCAAAAAACGGTTTGCCCTGGGGGGTGAGAAACATCGTCATCGGCCATCCCCCGCGGCCGGTCATGGCCTGGACCGCGTCCATATAGATGGCGTCGATATCGGGCCGCTCCTCC
This sequence comes from Actinomycetota bacterium, assembly GCA_050692975.1. Classification (GTDB taxonomy): domain Bacteria; phylum Actinomycetota; class CADDZG01; order JAHWKV01; family JAHWKV01; genus JBOGWH01. Next base: position 594 of record JBOGWH010000216.1, read on the forward strand.
CGGTCTACCTTGATACACACAAACTTCTCGTTCATCAACACCGCCGTGGATTCGTCCTCAAAGGATTCCCGCTCCATGACGTGGCACCAGTGGCATGCGGCGTAGCCGATTGACAGCAGGATCGGCATATCCTGAACCCTGGCCTTCTCCAGGGCTTCCGGGCCCCAGGGGTGCCAGTCGACGGGGTTGTAGGCATGCTGAAGCAAGTAGGGACTGGTCTCGCCGGCCAGCCGATTCGGCTTTCGACCCTGGTCTTGCACGGTGGTAAGTCTTCCCCTTTTTGCCCGTCTGCGCGCCCGACCGGAAAGATTGCCGGCGCCGTGTCACCCCGGCACTTGTGAAGCGATTGCGGGGAGGTGACAATGGAAGTAGATGAAAGGCCACGACTTGACCGGTACTCGAAGCTCCAGAAATCCATCGCCTTTTGGGCATGATCACCGCCCGTTCCTGCTTCGTGACCGATCTCCGATGAGCCGGAGCGATTAGGGTGCCGGGTATCGCGCTCGTCGGGACCCAGTGGGGCGACGAAGGCAAGGGTAAGGTCACCCACCTGATCGCCGACCAAATGGACATGGTCGTCAGGTACTCCGGTGGCAACAACGCTGGCCACACCGTGATCGTGGGGCAGGAGACTTTCCGGCTTCATCTGCTCCCCGCCGGCGTCCTGTACCCCCATATTGTTCCGGTTATCGGCCCCGGCGTGGTCGTCGATCCAAAGGTCCTGCTCGACGAGGTGGACGGCCTGGCCGCCCGGGGCGTATCGGCCGCCAACCTGAAGATCTCCGGCAATGCCCACCTGATCATGCCCTACCACCGTGAGCTCGACCGTCTCACGGAGCGGCGTCTGGGGAAAATGAAGCTCGGCACAACCAAGCGGGGCATCGGCCCCGCGTATTCCGACAAAACCGCCCGTATCGGCATCCGCGTTCAGGACCTTCTCGATCCGAAGATCTTTGCCGCCAAGCTCGATACCAACCTGCGTGAAAAGAACCTGATGCTGACCAAAATCTACGGGCGGCTCCCGATGAAAATGAATGACATCTTTGAGGAGTACATGGGCTTTGCAGACCGCCTCACGCCGTTCATCAGCGATACCGTCACGGCCGTGCACGAAGCTCTGGACGCCGGGCAGAACGTGCTTTTCGAAGGCGCCCAGGGCACCCTACTGGATCTCGACCACGGGACCTATCCGTTCGTCACCTCATCCAACCCGATCGCCGGGGGGGTGTGCCCGGGAGCCGGGGTCGGCCCCAAGGCGATCGAGAAGATTATGGGGATCACTAAGGCTTACGTCACCCGCGTCGGCGAAGGTCCGTTCCCGACCGAAGATCTGGGCGCCGACGGCCTTCAGATGGTGACCCGGGGAAAGGAGTTCGGCACGACCACGGGCCGCCAGCGCCGTTCCGGTTGGTTCGACGCAGTCGCCGCCCGGTACGCCCACCGGCTGAACTCCCTCACCGAGCTGTTTCTCACCAAGCTCGACGTCCTCAGTGAGTTCGACAACATCAAGATCTGTGTCGCCTACGACTTCGAGGGCGAAAAGCACGAGACCTATCCCTCGCACCAGTCGGTCATCCACAAAGCCAAGCCGATTTATGAAGAGATGCCCGGCTGGCGAAGCGAGATCGGGGCAGCCCGGAGCTGGGATGAACTCCCTGAAGACGCCCGCAACTACGTCACCCGCCTCGAGGAGTTGGTGGGCGTGCCCATTCGAAACATTTCGGTCGGTCCAGAAGCCACCGAAACCGTCTCTCGCTGACTAAAGATGCCCGGCCTGCTCTCATGCTCAGAAATGGCCCGCGCTTGCCGTTAGACCTTTGAAAGTCCTCATCATCGGCGGTGGCGGCCGTGAGCATGCAGTGGCCTGGTCGCTTTCCCGCAGCCCCTCGCCGGTCGACTTGATCTGCGCCCCGGGCAACCCGGGCATTGCCGAGCTGGCCCAGTGCCGCCCGGTGAAGGCCACCGACGTGACTGGCCTGGTTGATCTGGTCGAGGAAACCCGGCCCGGGTTGGTCGTGGTCGGCCCCGAGGCGCCTTTGGTGGCCGGCCTCGCCGACGCCCTGGAGGGCAAAACCAAAGTTTTCGGCCCGACCGCCGCGGGGGCCCGGCTGGAGGGAAGCAAGTCGTTTGCCAAACAGCTGATGGCAGAAAAGGGCATCCCTACGGCATCGGCACGTAGCTTTAGCGACCCAGTAGCGGCAATCTCGTACGTACACGAGCTGGGAGGCCGGGTGGCCGTCAAGGCCGACGGTCTGGCCGCGGGCAAGGGGGTAACCGTCTGTGACGACCCGGCCGAAGCGGAGGCGGCAATCCGGGAGGCGATGATCGACGGCCGCTTCGGCGAGGCCGGCGCCACGGTGCTCGTCGAGGAGCGGCTCCACGGCCCGGAGCTGTCGATTCTGGCTTTTTGCAGCGGCAAGACGGTGCTGGTTATGCAGGCGGCACAGGACTTCAAGCCCGTTTCAGAGGGCAACAAGGGGCCCAACACCGGTGGGATGGGTTCGTACTCGCCGGTTCCCATCGCCTCCGAGAAAATCCGGCGGCAGGCCGTCGAAGAGATCCTGGAGCCCATCGCCGCCGCGGTGGAAGAACGGTCGGGGGGATACGTCGGGGTCATTTACGCCGGGCTGATGCTCACCGCGCAGGGCCTCAAGGTCATTGAGTTCAACTGCCGATTCGGCGATCCGGAGACGCAGGCGCTGCTTCCCCGCCTCGAGTCCGATCTTGCCGAGGTGATGATGGCGGCGGTCGACGGAGATCTGGCGGGCGCCAAGCTGCGCTGGAGCGAGCATTCCTGTGTGTGCGTAGTGGCCGCCTCAAAAGGCTACCCCCAGGACCCGGACATGCGTACGGGACTTGCCATCTCAGGCCTCGACACGGCGGCGGAGCTCAAAGACGTGGTGGTTTTTCACTCCGGAACGGGTTTTTCCCCGCAGTCGCCGGATACAGTGGTGACCGCAGGCGGGCGGGTGCTTTCGGTATCGGGCCTGGGCCCAGGCGTGGAGGAGGCCCGAAACAACGCCTACCGGGCGCTGAACATGATTAGCTTTGAGGGAATGCACTATCGCAAAGACATCGCCGCCGGGGTTGCATCCGGAACAGATGTTGCATCCAAAACAGGGGAGCCGATTGAATGAACCCAACAACTGAACGAAAGGAAAAAACCGAATTGAGTCCGGCAGTCGACTCCAGCACCCCCTTGGTCGGCATCGTCATGGGCAGCGCCTCCGACGATCCCAAGATGAAGGCCGGCGAGGTGATCCTCGAACGCTTCGGGGTGGCTTACGAGTCAAACGTGATCAGCGCCCACCGCACACCAGAGCACGCCTCGGAATACGCCAGGCTGGCGGAGGACCGGGGCCTGGAGGTGATAATTGCCGCAGCCGGCCGGGCGGCCCACCTGGCCGGGGCCATGTCGGCCAACACCACGCTGCCGGTGATCGGCGTCCCGATATACGGCGGTCACCTGGGCGGGGCCGATTCTTTGTACTCGACCGTCCAAATGCCTTCTGGAGTCCCGGTGGCCACGGTCGGGATCGACCAGGCGACCAATGCCGCCATCCTTGCGGTGCAAATCCTGGCGCTGTCCCGCCCGGATCTTCGCGACAAGCTAAAGACTTTCAAGAAAGAGCTTGCCCAGGGGCTAAAAGTTTGATCGAACGCTACAGCCGCCCCGAAATTGCGGCGCTGTTTAGCGATCAGACTAAATTCTCGAACTGGCTCAAAGTGGAAATTCTGGCCGTGGAAGCCCGCGCCATTGCCGGAGCCGTCCCCGCTGAAGACCTGGAGGAGATCAAGGCCAGGGCATCCTTCGACATAGCGCGTATCCACGAGCTGGAGGCGAAAACGCGCCACGACGTCGCCGCCTTCGTCGACAACGTGGCGGAAACCGTCGGAGCGGCGGGGCGCCACCTGCACTACGGCATGACCTCCTCGGACGTGCTCGACACGGCTCTGTCACTGCAGTTGCGCCAAGCCGGGAACCTGCTCGTGGAAGGCGCCGGGAAAACGATCGCCGCGACAGTCTCCCTGGCGAGGCAGCACGCCGGCACGGTCATGGCGGGGCGCACCCACGGCATCCACGCCGAGCCGATCAGTTTCGGCCACAAGGCCGCGGGGTGGGCGCTGGAACTGGACCGGGGCAGAACCCGCTTGAAGGCGGCAATCCGCAACGTCTCGGTCGGGAAGCTGTCGGGCGCGGTGGGGACTTTCAGCCAGTTGCCCCCGGAGGTCGAAGAGTACGTCTGCGAGAAGCTCGGCCTGGAACCGGAAACGGCCGCAACCCAGGTCGTATCCAGGGACCGCCACAGCGAGTTCGTCTATGCGCTCGCCGGCCTGGCCGCCACCATCGACAGGATCGCCACCGAAATCCGCCACCTTGCCAGAACCGAGGTTGGGGAGGCCGAGGAGCCCTTTGCCGCCGGAGAGCAAAAGGGCTCATCGGCAATGCCTCACAAGCGCAATCCGTGGCGGTGCGAGCGTCTCTCGGGCCTGGCCCGGATCGTCAGGGCGGCGGTGATTCCGGCCCTGGAGAACGTAGTGCTGTGGCATGAGCGGGACATCTCGCACTCCTCCGTGGAGAGAGTCTCGCTGCCCGACGCCTGCCTGGCCCTGGACTTCATGCTGGCGGAGGCGGAAGAGATACTGTCCGGCCTTGTCGTCTATCCCGACCGCATGCGCCGCAACATGGACGTCTCCCACGGAGTCCTTTTTTCTCAGAACATCCTGCTTGCCCTCATCGACAAGGGTATGACCCGTGACGAGGCGTACCGGATCGTCCAGGAGGCGGCCCAGCGCGCTGCGGCATCGGACACCCACCTGCGCGAGCTGATGCCCGGGATCCCCGAGATTTCTTCCCGCCTTAACCCGGATGAAATCGAAAAGTGTTTTGATGAAAGCCGGTACCTAGCACACGCGAAACAGATCGTGAACAGCCTGGAGGGGTTGGCATGAATGAAGGAAATTCCGTAACCGACGTCGAACTTCCGCTCAAGAAGGTTTCCTCGGGCAAGGTCCGGGAGATCTTCGAGCTTGCCGACGGCAGGCTCCTGATCGTCACCACCGACCGGATCTCCGCCTACGACGTCGTGATGAACGAGGGCATTCCGCAGAAGGGTTCGATTCTCACCATGCTTTCTCAGTTCTGGTTCGAGCACTTTGGGAATATCTGCCCCAATCACCTTGCCGCACAGGGTGACCTGCCCGAATTGATCGACGACTCGCCGATGGCGGCGGAGCTGATACCCCGCAGCATGGTCGTAAAGAGGCTGCAGATGCTGCCGGTCGAGTTCGTGGTCCGGGGGTATCTCGTGGGTTCCGGCTGGAAGGACTACAAAGCCACCGG
>JBOGWH010000217.1:0-1346 GCA_050692975.1 Actinomycetota bacterium
GGCTTTGCGTTCGGCAATTTCCCTGATGGCCTGCGGATGTACGAGCGGCTCGGACAGTCCCGCAATCAGCAAATCGGGACGCAAAAGCTCCAGATCGGCCTTGCCTTCTTCCGGGTTGGCGCCGTAAGTGCGGACCTGCAGGACGACATCCGCGGCGAAAACTTCCTTGCGGGAGGCGGCGATCTTTGCGCCCTTTTCCGAATAGGCCGCATCTATGAAACCGGCCTTTTCTCCTGCCCCCGGTTCGATCAGCACCTTAACGTTTTTCTTTATGAGACTGGGCAGGGCGGCGGGGGACATCGCAACGCGGTTTTCCCCCGGATAGGTTTCTTTGGGTACTCCGACGGTAATTGAACTCTGGGTTTCTTCAGCCATGCCGGGTATTAAACCCCTTTACGGGTGCTTTCGAAAAGCGCCTTTGCCTTTCCGACAACATTTTCGACGGTAAATCCCAGTTCTTTCATGATCGTTCCGCCCGGCGCGGACGCGCCGAAGCGGTCAATGCCTATCGCAAGGCCTCCCTGCCCGATCCACTTTTCCCAACCGAACGTGCACTGCGCCTCGATCGAGACCCTGGCCGTGACCGCAGGAGGCAGCACCTCGTCGCGATAGGTTTCCGGCTGCCGTTCGAACAGCTCCCACGACGGCATCGAAACCACTCTCGTCTTGACTCCCCCCGACCGAAGCTCCTCGGCGGCTTCCTGGGCCAGAGACACTTCGGATCCCGTCGCAATCAGTATCAAATCAAGATCCGAACCGCCCGAGTCCGGGTCCGAGAGTACATAGGCGCCCTTGGCGACTCCCGAGGCCGGCGCTACTTTGGTGCGGTCCAGGATCGGCAGGTTCTGACGGGTCAGGCACAGGGCGACCGGACCCTCGGCGGTCTCGGCTCCCTCACTGCCGTGGGCGTCGGCGAGGTCGGATCCCTTCGGGGTTTCCCCTCCCTGTTCGGGAAGGTCCCCGACGGGACGGCCCTCAGACAGGGCCAGTGCCGTTCTCCAGGCCTCGATGGTTTCGTTGGCGTCGCCGGGGCGAATCACTACCAGGTTCGGAATGGCGCGCAGGGAGGCCAGGTGCTCAATCGGCTCGTGAGTCGGTCCGTCCTCGCCCAGACCCACTGAATCGTGGGTCCACACGTAGATCGCCGGAACCTTCATGAGCGCCGCGAGCCGCACCGGCGGCCGCATGTAGTCCGAGAAGATGAGGAAGGTGCCGCCGAAGGGGCGCAGTAGCCCCGACAGCGCGATGCCGTTGAGCGCCGTGCCCATGGCGTGCTCGCGCACCCCGAAGCGGAGGTTGCGCCCGGCCGGGTTGGTGGCGGAGAAGTCGCCGCCCCCCTCGATGGT
>JBOGWH010000218.1:0-1865 GCA_050692975.1 Actinomycetota bacterium
CGGTGAGGGCAACCGTTCCGCAAGTGGAGACACCCGCCAGCCCCCAATAGCACATCAGGACGACCATTCGGGGATCGTCGGCGTCTTGCGCTCTCCGTCCGATTCGTAGGGCCATCCACCGAACCGACCAGACCAGCAGAGATACAGAAAGTACAGCCAGGACCACCGACGCGACCGAAAGGAAGCCGACCGGCCGGTCGAAAAAGTACCCGTTGAAAAGCATCAGTACATTTCCGGCAAGAAACTTCAGGTTCCGCGGTATCTGCGGCAGGTCGGCAAATGAAACGCCTCCGGCCATGTACGTTTTCCGGTAGCCGGCCGACTCGGCCCAGTTTCCTACTGCCACGGCAACCAGCGCGGCCACGGCGAAGGCTCCGGCCGTGTAAACAAGCAGAACCTTTGTTCTGGCCATCGGCGCCAGCAACCAGCCGAACAATGCGGCCCCGAGAAACGGCAGAAGCCCGGCGGCCCAAAATAGCGGGTCCGACGCCGCGGTGGCTCCCGCGAGGATCCCCCCTGCGAGGAAGGCCGGCGCCGCGAGCCGAAAGGGGAGCTGGCCTCGAGAGGCCCAGACCAGCAGGGCGCTCAAGACGGCTCCCGCGAACCAGGTGTGCCCACGTAGTCCCTGAGGAAGGCTCGTGAGCAAAATTCCCGGCCCGGCGCAAAGCGAGACCGACAGTGTCAGCAGGCCCGCCCACCGGCCGGCCGTCCTTGCGGCGGCCCAAGAAACCAAAGCGGCGGTGGCCAAAAAGAGAAGAAACGGAGACGCCGTCCAGAACAATTGTCTGAATGGCAAAGGCCGCGTTACGGACAGCAGCCACAGGGTCGTGAAGTGCGCGGCCTGGCCCACCTTGATCAGTCCACCCCGCGGCCCATTCGCCAGATCGTTCACCAGAACGGGAGCCCAGGCAGCGTCGCTGCTGACGTTGATTGCCGCAACCAGCCTTTGAAGGTTCACGGCCAGGAAGCCGGTATAAATCGAAGCCATAACCAGCGCCGGCCACGGCGCGACTGCAATCCACTTCCGGGACTCAGGACCTACTGCATCACCCCTGGGCTCTCCGGACACGGCGGCGACACTAGCAGAAGTATGTACCGCCGCAACCCTTCGAGAAGCTTTCCGCGATGTCTCGTTCGTAAAGGTAGACGGTGATCCTCCCGAAGCGCCGGACCTCGATGGGCTTGCCCAACCCGGACCCGGGAGGGACAAGCGCTCCCGGAACTGTCGGATCGGTCAGCAGAAAGGTGCGTTTTGCATCCGGGCGGTACCAGTCGGTGCGGACGTTGACCACGAAAGGGCAGAGGCGAGGCTTATCCCGATGACAGTGAAAGACGGGGTGCGCCGTTACCTTCCCTTTTGCAGCCAGGGAGAGCGAGTGGGCGTCCCAGTAAGCCGCATAGCCCTTCTCGACATCGCGGGAGGACAGATAGCCGGCTATGTCCGCCGACTTGCTTGCCAGCAGAGGCTGCTCTTCCATCATGCCGCTCACCGATGCAAGGCTGAGCAGAGCAAACAGCCCCGCGGCCCCCGAGGCAACCAGTCTTCTGGGCGGGAACCTTGCAGCCCACAGGGGGACCGAGGCGGCGGCCGCGAAGAACAACGGAACCACGTACCGGGTGGCCTCGTCGCCGGTGCCTGGGGGAATTCTCAGTTGCCCCTTGCCCGACGCCACCGATGTGAGGATGTATCCGGCGGCCAGGGTGATTACCGAAAGGCCCCAGAACGATAGGTAGATTCCCGCGGCCGGAGAAACGTCGACCTCCTCGTTCCGTTTCGCGAGCATCTCGACGAGACGGGCCGCCGGGTAGCAGACCGCCGCGATGCCGATCACCGCCATGATCAGCGAAGTGCCCGATCGCAGAGC
>JBOGWH010000219.1:0-4066 GCA_050692975.1 Actinomycetota bacterium
CGGTGGAGCAGGGCGCGGCCCGGGCGGCCCGGGCGGGCCCGGGGGCAGGCGGCGTCGTGATGGCGGGCCCCGCCAGCGCGACGACGACCAGCGTTCCGGATACATCGAGCGAATCGTGGGGCGTCCAAGGCGCGTGGCAAAGGTTTTCAAGGGCGGGCGACGGTTCTCGTTTTCCGCACTGGCGGTCGTCGGCGACGGCGCCGGAAAAGTCGGAGTGGGTCAGGGCAAAGCCCGGGAGGTCCCGTCTTCGATTCAAAAAGCAACGGAGTCGGCCCGCCGGACCATGTTCAAGGTACCCATCATCGGAACGACGATCCCGCACATGATCATCGGAGAGTCCTCGGGCGCCAAAGTTTTGCTGAAGCCGGCCTCCCCGGGAACCGGGGTCATCGCCGGAGGGCCCGTGCGGGCGGTGATCGAGGCCGCCGGAATCACCGACATCCTGTCGAAGTCCCTCGGCTCGGCGAACCCCATCAACATCGTGTACGCCACCATCGAGGGCCTGAGGGGCCTCGAGCATCCCGACCAGGTCGCTCGCCGGCGCGGCAAGGACGTAAAGGACATCGCACCACGCTGGTTGCTGAACGATAAGGAGCCGGGCAAGGACAAGCCCGGTCCGATCGGGGGCTGAGAGTATGAAACTTCACGATCTGGCCCCTGCGCCGGGGTCAAAGAAAGAACCGATTCGGGTCGGCCGCGGACGAGCCGGCCGGCGGGGAAAGACCGCCGGACGCGGCACGAAAGGCGCCAAGGCCCGCGGGCAAATTCCAGTCGGGTACGAGGGCGGCCAGATGCCTCTGCATATGCGCCTGCCCAAGCTCCCCGGTTTCAAGAACCACGGCCGCGTTGAGTACAGTGTCGTAAACCTCGACGCCCTGGAGCAGTTCGAGGCAAATTCGCTGGTCGACCCGGCCGCGCTTCGCTCCAAGGGCCTCGTCCGCAAGAAGGGCCCCGTCAAGGTGCTGGGACGAGGCGAGCTGAGCAAGCCGCTGCAGGTAAAGGCGCAGGCAGGCAGCAAGGAGGCCCTTCGAAAGATCGAGGCGGCAGGGGGAAGTTTCGAGCCGCTGAGTTAAGCTTTAGCCAATGTTCGCCGCCATACGCAACGCCCTCAAGATCCCCGATCTGCGCAAGAAGATCCTGTTCACGCTTTTCATCATCATCATCTTCAGGATCGGGGCATTTCTTCCCTCTCCGGGGATCGATTACGCCGCGGCCCGCCGGCTTTCGGAGTCCAACGACAACCTGATCCGGCTGCTGAACCTGTTTTCCGGCGGAGCGCTCAGCCAGCTCGCAATTTTTGCGCTCGGCATCATGCCCTACATCACCTCCAGCATCATCATGCAGCTGTTGACGGTGGTCATCCCCAAGCTCGAGGCCTGGCAGAAAGAGGGCGAGGCCGGCACCAAGAAGATCACCCAGTGGACCAGGTATCTGACGGTTACGCTCGCGGTGCTGCAGTCCACCGGCATCAGCTTTCTGGCCCACCGGGGCGGTTTCCGGGACGCCAACAACCAGGTCGTCGATCTGATCCCGAATTTCACCCCGGGAAGGGTCGCCTTGATCGTGCTCACCCTCACGGCCGGAACGGCGTTGGTTATGTGGCTGGGAGAGCTGATCACCCAGCGCGGCATCGGCAACGGTATGTCGGTCCTGATCTTCACCAGTGTCATCTCCGGGCTGCCCGGCCAGGGCCAGAGCATCCTCGAGCAGCTCGGCTGGGCGTGGTTCTCGGTGATCATCCTGATGGCGATCGCCATCATCGTCGGCATCGTCATCGTCGAGCAGGGCCAGCGCCGGATACCTGTGCAGTCTCCCAAGCGCGTGGTCGGCAGAAAGATGTACGCGGGGCATTCGAGCTATCTGCCGATGAAAGTGAACCAGTCCGGGGTCATTCCGATCATCTTCGCCTCCAGCGTTCTCTACTTCCCCTCGCTGCTCTCCACCGTCATTCCGTGGGAGCCGCTGCGCGACTTCATCAACAACAACCTGGCGCAGGAATCTTCGATCGCCTACATCCTGATCTACGGGCTTTTGGTGATCGGGTTTTGCTACTTCTACACGGCCATTGCCTTCAACCCGATCGACGTTGCCGACAACATGAAGAAGTACGGCCAGTTCATCCCGGGCATCCGGCCGGGGCGGGCCACCGCCGAGCACCTTGACTTCATCCTCAACCGCATCACGCTGCCGGGGGCGCTTTTCATCGCCGCCATCGCCATCCTGCCGGGAATAGCTCTTGCAACCCTGCAGGTCCGGTCGCTGCCTTTCGGAGGGACTTCTATCCTGATCACCGTAGGTGTCGCACTGGAGATCATGAAGCAGCTGGAATCGCAGTTGCTCATGCGGCACTACGAAGGCTTCTTGTCGTAAGCCCTCAATACAACCCCGCGCTTTGAGGCTGATCTTTCTAGGCCCCCCGGGGGCCGGAAAAGGCACCCAGGCCGCCAGAGTCTGCCGGCACTTCGGCCTGATGCACATCGCCACGGGCGATATCCTGCGACGGGCCGCGACCCAAGAAACCGAAGTGGGGCGCAAGGTCAAAGCCCTGATGGATGCCGGGGACCTGGTCCCCGACGAGATCACCAACGAGGTAGTTGCCGGCGCCATCGCACTGCCGGAAGCCGCTAAAGGGTTCGTGCTGGACGGTTACCCCCGCAACATGTTTCAGTCCGCCGCCCTAGAACTAAGCCTTGGTGAAATCGGGGCGCGGCTGGACAAGGTACTGCGCTTCATGGTCAAAGGCGACGAACTGGTGGCACGCATGGCCGGACGGCGAATCTGTCCCAAGGACGGCGAGGTCTACCACATCACGGCCCGGCCCCCGAAGGTCGTTGGGATCTGCGACACCGACGGAACGCCGTTGGTCCAGCGAGAAGATGACTCGGAGCAGGCCGTACGGCACCGGCTACAGGTCTACGGCGAGAAGACAAAGCCGCTGATCGATTTCTACGGGAAGATGGGCCTGGTGGTCGACCTCGACGCCATGGGAACGGCAGATGATGTGTTCGACCGGATTATCGCGGCGCTGGCTTCCGCCTGATCAGTGATCATCAAGAAGACTCCCTCACAGATCGAGGCGATGCGCCGCGCGGGGATAGCGCTGGCCGAAGTACACAGGGAACTCGCCGGCGCCATCCGCCCCGGGGTCCGGCTGACCGAGCTGGACGAACTGGCGGAAAAGGAGATCCGCAACCGGGGAGCCGTGCCCTCGTTTCTCGGGTACAAGGGCTTCCCGGCAAGCATCTGCGCCTCGGTCAACGAGGTGATCGTTCACGGGATCCCCAGCCGGCAGAAACTGCGTGAGGGAGACATCCTCTCCGCCGATATGGGACTGATCCTCGACGGCTGGCACGCCGACCGGGCCCACACCTATGCCGTCGGCCAAATCTCGCCGGAGGCCAGGCGGCTCATGGACGTCACCCAGGCTTCTTTGATGGCGGGAATCGACAAGTGCCGCCCGGGCAACCGGATGAGCGACATCTCAAATGCAATTCAGGTAGTCGTCGAAGAGGGCGGGTTCAGCGTCGTGAGGGAGTATGCGGGCCATCAGATCGGCCGCCAGATGCACGAGGGGGACATCTGGCTGGCCAATTTCGGGCCGCCCGGCCGGGGCCCGGTTCTGGAGGCGGGAATGACCTTCGCCATCGAGCCGATGGTCAACGCGGGGGGGTCCGGCGCCCAGGTCCTCGACGATGAGTGGACGGTGATAACCGAAGACGGCAGCTTGTCGGCCCACTTCGAACACACGGTGGCGATCGAGGAGGCAGGGCCTCTGATCTTGACGGAACTGCCCGAGTAGCCTTCACGGCTCCCGCCCTCACGGGCCCCTGCTCGGGTAGGTCGCGCCCGATTCGGACGCCAGGTGTACTTGAGAATTCCTAGAGCTTCTGGAAGTGTCGGACCGCTCCCGCCCGCCTGGTCAGGGCGGCCCCGCCAGTGCCGCTCCCGCCAGCATGGGGTCCTGCTCGGGACAGGTCCTGCGCCGATTCGGACGCCGAGATGTACTTCGGAGAATCTTGCTAGTGCTTTATGAAGTGTCGGGTTGCCCCGCCCGTGCGGCTCGCCC
>JBOGWH010000220.1:0-5139 GCA_050692975.1 Actinomycetota bacterium
CTTGAGCGCCTGTAGATTAGGAGCGTGAACGGAGCCAGCACGGTGCTTCTCGTCGAGGACGAAGCTTCCCTAGCCGAGTCGGTGCGCTATAACCTGGAGCGCGAGGGTTTCAGCGTTGTCGTCGCCCCCGACGGCCAGATGGGAATGATCGAATTTCGGGCCCGCAATCCCTCGCTGGTCCTGCTGGACTTGATGCTGCCCGGGATGTCCGGACTCGACGTCTGCAGGGCGATCCGGGCGGCCACCAGTGTTCCGATCATCATGCTGACGGCCAAGGACACCGAAGCCGACAAGGTCGTCGGACTGGAAATGGGCGCCGACGATTACGTCACGAAGCCGTTCTCGGTGCGAGAGCTGGTTTCGAGGGTACGAGCCCACCTGCGCCGGACCCGGATGGAAACCAGAACGGCAGATACCGGCAAGAAGCTCGTTTCCGGGCCGCTGGCTCTGGACTGGGAGCGACACGAAGTAACCCTGGACGGCGGCACGGTGCCTATGACTCCAAAGGAGTTCGCCATCCTGGAGCTGATGATGCAGCGCAAGGGACTGCTGCTCAACCGGCACGAGCTGATCGACGAAGTATGGGGCTCCGATTACGTCGGCGACACCAAGACCCTCGACGTCCACATCCGCCGCCTGCGGGAGAAGGTGGAGCAAGATCCCCGAAACCCCCGCCACATCCTCACGGTTAGGGGACTGGGATACAAGTTCGTCGAATGAAAAGTTGAGCGCCGGCGAAACGGTCCGGGTTTCCGGGCATATCATCGATTCGCTCATCCTGGCCAAGATCCTCGACACGATCGTCGAGGCCGGGGCGAGCTACCGTCTGGCCGATCTCAGGGTCGGTACCTCCCACAACGATCCCTCCCACGCCGAGCTCGAGATCACCGCAGACGACGACGACGCCCTGGCATCGCTGCTGGCGGAGCTTCACCCTCACGGGGTTGTGCCGGTTCACCCGGCCGACGCCATCCTCGAACCCGCCGAAGGCGCCGGGGTCCTTCCGGAGGGCTTCTACTCCACGACCAATCTGCCGACTGCGGTCCGGGTTGACGGCCGCTGGATCGACGTTGCCAGCCCCGAGATGGACTGCGCCCTGGTGGTCGATCTCAACCACGGCCGCGCCCGGACCGAGCCGATGCACCGGGTACGCGACGGGGAGATGGTAGTGCTGGGCACGCAGGGGGTCAGGGTAAAGGCCCTCGAAAAACCCCGGGAGCCCAGCCCCTTTCAATTCATGAACTCTGAAGTATCGAGTGAAAAGCCTCAGGCCCTGCTGACCGAGGAGGTGGCCGGGCGGATCCGCCGGGCCAAACGGCGGGGCGGGCGCATCCTGGCCGTATGCGGTCCGGCGGTCATTCACACCGGAGCGGCGCTCGATGTGGCGGCCCTGGTGCGGGGAGGCTGGATCGACGTGCTCTTCGCCGGGAACGGGTTTGCAACCCACGACATCGAAGCGGCATTGATGGGGACCTCGCTGGGAGTTTCGGTGCGAGCCGGCACCTCCGAGGAAGGCGCCCATGCCAACCATCTCCGCACGATCAACCGGGTCCGCCGGTGGGGATCGATCAAGGCGGGGGTCGAGAGCGGGGAACTTACGGCCGGGGTCATGTACGAGTGCGTCTCAAAAGACGTGCCGTTTGTTCTGGCCGGATCCATTCGCGACGACGGGCCGCTGCCCGATGTGATCACCGACGTCGTGGCCGCCCAGGATGCCATGCGCGCGAACCTTCACGAGGTGGAGATCGCGCTGATGCTGGCTTCGACTCTGCATGCCATCGCCGTTGGAAACCTTCTGCGAGCCTCCGTGGAGACCTACTGCATCGATATCAATCAGGCAGTCGTCACCAAACTCGCCGACCGGGGCAGCCATCAGGCGCTCGGTATCGTCACCGACGTGGGACTATTTATAAGGGAGCTGACTGCGAGGCTGACGTGACCGAACTCTCGTGGGGAAGGCGGTACTTGATGTGCCCGCCGGAGCATTTTCAGGTCCTCTACGAGATCAACCCCTGGATGCACCGGGAGGTTTCCGTCGACCTCGAGGCCGCCCGCGCCCAGTGGGAGGCCCTGGTCTCGCTGCTCGAGAAGGCCGGCGCCTCCGTGGAACTGGTTCGCCCGGTAGAGGACCTGCCCGACATGGTTTTCACCGCAAACGCCGGAGTGGTGGACGGCGCCCGCTTCGTCGCCAGCCGGTTCCTGCATCCCGAGCGCGAAGCGGAGTCCGGCCACTTCGCGCGCTGGTTTTCGAAACGGGGGTTCGGCGTGGACGAGTTCCCTCCCGGTGTGCATCTGGAGGGTGCCGGAGATGCTCTGGCCTTCGGCGACAGGCTGGTAGCCGGGTACCGCATCCGGTCGGACTTTGCCGCCCACAGCTGGCTCTCGTCGCTGCTTTCCGCAGAGGTGCTCTCGATCGAGCTGATCGACCCACGCTTTTACCACATCGACCTGACGTTCTGTCCGCTCTCGCAGCGAGCGGCGATGATCTACCCGCAAGCCTGGGACCGTTACGGCAGAGAGGCGCTGGCGCGGGTGGTGCCCGAGCCGGTCGTACTGGAAACCGGGGAGGCGGAATCATTTTGCGCCAATTCGGTCGTCGTCGGAAATCTGGTAATCATGCCGGCCTGCACAGCGCGTCTGGGCAAAGAGCTGGAGGCGCTCGGGTTCGACATCGCCGTCACGCCGGTCGATGAATTCCTCAAAGCCGGAGGGGGCGTGCGGTGTCTGACGCTGGCGCTCGACGTGGACCTGCGGCGCAAATGAGACCGGGCCTCGACGAGGACGTAGCCGCAGTAGCGCGGCACATCGCCCGGCTCGGCGCCCACACTCACGCCCGGGTATACGAGATGTCCGGGTGGAGCGAAAGGGTCCTCGACTGGGCAATGTCGCACGAGCCCTTCAAGACCCGGTTGTTTCATTTCGTGGATGTCTTTCCCGCCACCACCGGCGACGAAGATGTGGTTCGCCACATGGCCGAATACTTCGATGGGATCGAGATTCCCAAGCCCCTGCGGCTGGGCCTCGGCCTCGCCGAGCACCTGCCGTTGGGCCCCAAGGTGGCGGCCGGGGTCGCCCGGAGGAACATCCGCCGCATGGCCCGGCAGTTCATCGCCGGCGAATCGGCCGAGGCGGCCGCCGGGCGCCTGCACCGGATGTGGCGGCAGGGCGCCGCCTTCACGGTCGACCTGCTCGGTGAGAAGACGGTCACCTCCCGCGAGGCCGACGCGTACTCGGCGAGAGTGCTGCAAGTCCTGGGGGTGCTTGCATCGCAAGCCGCCACGTGGGCGCCCGACGACCATCTCGAGCGCGACGATCTCGGGGCGCTGCCCCGGGTCAACGTGAGCGTCAAGACGACCGCACTCAGCCCCCTGATGGGTCCCTTGACCGAGAAGCAGGGCCTGGAAGAGGCGAAGGCACGGCTTCGCCCGGTGCTGCGGCGGGCGGCAGATCTCGGCGCCTTTATCAATTTCGACGCCGAGCACTTCGAGGTAAAAGATCTCACGCGCCGTCTGTTCGTCGAGTTGCTGGCCGAGGAGGGCTTGAGCGGCCTGGCAGCGGGCATCGCCCTGCAGGCCTACCTGAAAGACTCGCGCCGGGACCTTGAGGAACTGATCGCGCTTTCGGCCACCCGGGATACTCCCATAACGATACGGCTGGTCAAGGGCGCCTACTGGGACACCGAGACCGTTCTGGCAGAATCCGCCGGCTGGCCGGGGCCCGTGTTCGAGGACAAGGCCCAGACCGACGCTAATTACGAGCTTTGCGCTTCGATGCTGCACGACGCCCACGGCAAGATCAGGGCGGCCTTCGGGACCCATAACCTGCGTTCTCTGGCTGCGGCGGTGGTCATGGCGCGTGATCTCGGCATCCCCGACCACGGCTATGAGATCCAGATGCTCTACGGCATGGGAGAGCCGATCCAGGCCGCGGTACGACAGATGGGCCTTCGCCTGCGGGTCTACACGCCGGTGGGCAGCCTGGTTCCCGGGATGGCCTACCTCGTGCGCCGCCTTCTGGAAAACACCTCGAACGAGTCGTTCTTGCGCCACCGCTTCGCCGAAGGCCAGGCACTGGAGGATCTGATCGGCCCGCCCGCAGCGAAGCCCCTTACCGACGCTTCCCCGCCGGAGCCCCGCCCGGCAACCGATGCCTCGTCGCCCGGCTCCTACGATCCCGAGCCGGTGGCGGAGTGGCGCAATGCCGGGGTGCGCCGGAGCTTCGCCGGGGCCGTCCGGCGGGCATCGGCCGCCCCGGCGGCCAAAGTGCCTGCGCTGATCGGCGGGCACGACGTGAGCACCCCCGCCGTCATCCCGTCGGTGGATCCAGGCAACCCGTCCCGGGAGATCGCCCGCTCGGCATGCTGCGGCGCCCCAGAAGGCGACGACGCGCTCGACGTTGCGCTCAAGGCCTGGGAGAAGTGGCGGCGCACCGCACCGGAAAGGCGAGCCTCGGTGCTTTTCGCAGCGGCGCAGTGGATGCGGGTTCGCCGCAACGACCTTGCGGCCCTGGAAGTATTCGAGGCGGCCAAGCCCTGGCGGGAAGCCGATGCCGACGTTTGCGAGGCGATCGACTTCTGTGAGTACTACGGGCGGAGGATGCTGGTGTTGGCCGAGGGAGGAGATACGCAGTCTCCGCCCGGGGAGTCCAACGAGCTGATCTACCAGTCGCGCGGCGTGGGTCTGGTCATCTCCCCCTGGAATTTCCCGCTGGCCATCCCCACCGGTATGGTCTGCGCCGCGCTGGTCTGCGGCAACGCCGTGCTCTTCAAGCCCTCGGAGCAGACTCCGCTGGTCGGCCGGCAACTCGTCGACGCTCTTATCGCCGGAGGCCTTCCCGACGGCGTGCTGTCGTTTCTGCCCGGACACGGCGACCAAGTGGGGGCCCACCTGGTCCGGCGCCCGGAGGTCAGCTTCATAGCTTTCACGGGCTCCAAGGCGGTCGGCCTCGGCATAGTCAAGACCGCGGCCGAACATTCCGACGGCCAGCGCCACGTCAAGAGGGTCATCGCCGAGATGGGCGGCAAGAACGCTCTGATCATCGACTCCGACGCCGATCCGGACCAAGCAGTCCCCGGCGCCGTCTACTCCGCTTTCGGCTATGCCGGGCAGAAATGCTCGGCCGCATCCCGCCTGATCATCG
>JBOGWH010000221.1:0-1288 GCA_050692975.1 Actinomycetota bacterium
ATATCCATCTCAATGTATCCCACACCAGCAGCCTGTTCCATCAGGCAGCAGATTCGCGAGGCTGACATGATCCGCGACCGGGAGGGCGATCACAGCGGTCGCTTCACGCTTCCCGAGGGACGAAGAGCGCATGGCACGCCGACGCTCCCCAGCAACAAGCCCCGCGGGTCACCCTGCATCGGGACAACCCGATTTCAGGGCTCGCTGAGCTCAGCATTCCGTATATCGGGATTCGATTATTTATTTTTGAATCTTTTTTCGAAACCGCCGCCAATCGGGGCCGTTTTGTCGTACCCGGCGTCTAAAATAGAACACATGTTCGAGTCGAGTCATGGTGACCGCTGCTGCCGGGCGATAAGGGAGCTGGGGGCTTTGCCCTTGTGAGGAACCCTTTAATGGGTACCTCACAGCCCTCTGGGCGCCGGCAGAGCACCATCGCCAACCCGGCGTCGGGGCCGACGCGCAACGCCGCCGGGCTTACCGGTCCTGCCGGGGCCGTCGGGAAGGCCGCCGGGCTTACCGGTCCTGCCGGGGCTGTCGGGCCTGCCCGCGGCTCAAACTGCCGGCCGGGTCCGGCGGTGAGCAAGGCGGTGGCGGTAGCCGCCCCCACCTCCGACCGGGCGACGCTTTGTGCAGCCGGGGCCCTGATGAAGGCGTTTGCCGGCGACTTAGACGTGGAGGTTTTGGACCCGGCGTTTGCCACCGAAATCCTTGTTGGGGTGTGTGAGCTGGAAAAGATCTGTGCGGCAGTAAAGACCCTTGTGTCCCACAGGGCGGCGGCGGCATCTGACTGGAAGGCAAAAGGCGAGCGCTCGGCGGCGCACTGGCTGGCCCGGCGCACGGGAACCTCGGTGGGAAACGCCGCCACGGTGCTGGAGACGGGGCAAAGACTGGCAAGCCTTCCCCAAACCCAAAAAGCCTTCAAGGCGGGGCAGCTCTCCCAGGTCCAGGCCGGCCACATCGCCTCGGCCGCAGGGCAAAGTCCCAATTTCGAAACCAAACTGCTCGACGCCGCCTCCACCGAGGGGTTCGGATCTTTCGTAAATACCTGCAACAAGCTGCGGGCAACCACCTGCCAAGACGAGGCTGAGCGCCACCGGGCGATCTATTCCCGGCGCTTTTTGCGCAAGTGGACCGATGCGACGGGGGCCTTTCGCATAGACGGAGCCTTTGTCCCCGAGCACGGGGCGCAGATCTGGGCGGCAATCCAGGCATATAGGGCCGTGGTGTTTGAAGACGCCCGGGCGTCGGGGGTAAAGGCTGCCTACGACGCCTATACCGCCGACGC
>JBOGWH010000222.1:0-2253 GCA_050692975.1 Actinomycetota bacterium
GCCGGGGGGGCCGGGGCAACGCCTCTTTCAAGACCGGAAAACGGCGCGCCCCGGGATTTGCGGAACTGGGGGAACCCGGCGAGCACCAATGGCTGAAGCTGGAGATCAGGCTGATCGCAGACGTGGCCGTGATCGGACTTCCCAATGCGGGAAAATCCACCTTTGTCTCAGCCGTATCGGAGGCCCATCCCAAGATCGCCGACTACCCCTTCACGACGCTGGAGCCGGCCTTGGGAGTCGTCGAGATGGGTGACGAGCGGTTCACCATCTGCGACATCCCCGGTTTGATCGAAGGCGCCCATACGGGAAAGGGGCTGGGGACCAAGTTTCTAAAACATGCCCAGAGGGCTTTCGTATTCCTGCACCTGATCGACCTCGCCTCCGACAGGGATCCCCTCGAGGACTACCGCGTGATCAATGAAGAGCTGAAGCTTTTCGGCCACGACATCGCCTCTCGCCCGCAGGTTGTCGCGCTGAACAAGATCGATATCAGGGATGATCGCTTTGTAAATGTCGTGGTGAAAATATTTCGGAGCGAAGGCATCGACGTCTTTCCCATCTCCGCCGCGGAAAAGAAGGGGCTGGATTCGGTTCTGGAGCAGTTGTGGGATCTCGTGCAAAAGGCCCGCGCCGAGGAGGGCGCGCCGGGCTTCGAACTGTTTCACACCCCCCAGGACCGGATCACGGTCAGCCGTGAGGACGCCGCCTGGAGGGTTGAAGGCGCCCAGCCACTGCGCTGGGTCGCTATGACCGACCTTTCCAACCCGGAAGCGGTCGCTCATCTGCAAGGCCGCCTCGAGCGGGCCGGGGTGGAGAAAGAGCTGGCGGGCGCGGGAGCCCGGCCCGGCGACGAAGTGCGCATCGGGGGCTCGGTGTTCGAGTGGTGGCCGACGGGAACTCATCCCGACGATGACCCCAACGAGAATGTGCCGCCGGTGAGCGGCCGCGGGAAGTGAACGCGGGGGGAGACGGGCGGAGAGAAATCAGGCGCATAGTCGTAAAGCTTGGCACCTCGTCGATCACCGGAGAGGACGGAGCTCCCAACCGTTCGAAGATAAAAAAGGTCACAGATCAGATCGCAGATCTGGCGACGAAGGGTGTTCAAAGCGTCATCGTCTCCTCGGGGGCCATCGCCGCGGGAATGCAGGAGCTGGCATTGAGCCGCCGCCCTTCCGACATGCCCACCCTCCAGGCCGCCGCGGCGGTCGGGCAGCGGCGGCTGATGGATCTGTATGCAGACCTGTTGGGAAAAAAGGGCATCACCGTCGGCCAGGTTCTGCTGACCCAGCTGGACATTGTGCAGCGCCGGCATTACTTAAACGCCCGCCACACCCTGGACCGGCTGATGGAGCTCGGCTGCGTGCCGGTGGTCAACGAAAACGACACCGTCGGCACCGAGGAAATCCGCTACGGCGACAACGACCGCCTGGCCGCCCTGGTCGCCAACATAGTCAGGGCCGACCTGCTGGTGATGCTTTCCGACGTTGAGGGCCTTTACGACTCCCACCCGGGGAAATCGGGGGCCTCCCTTCTGGAGGTTGTGAACGAGATCACGCCGGAGATCATGCGCTCCGCCAGGGGCATGTCGTCGCTCGGTTCGGGCGGGATGGCTACCAAGCTTGAAGCCGCTCGCATGGCGACCATGTCGTCGGTGGGGGTGGTAATAGCGTCGGCCGCCAGGCCCCACGTGCTATCCGACATCCAGGCCCGGCGGCCGGTGGGGACCTACTTTCCGGCTCACGCTTCGAAGATCCAGTCCCGCAAGCTGTGGATTGCGTGGGCCCCCTCGGCCCGCGGACGCATCCAGATCGATGACGGCGCCGTCCGGGCGCTGGTGACCGGCAAGAAGAGCCTTCTGGCGGCCGGGGTAATCGGAGTCGCGGGCACTTTCGCGGCCGGCGACGCGGTCGAGGTCACCGCCGCCGACGGCCGGGTGGTCGCCAAAGGGCTGGTAGGCTTCGACGCCGAAATGCTGACCGAAATCGCAGGGACGCGGGCGGAGCGTGAGGTCATTCACCGGGACCAGCTGGTGGTCCTGCAGTGAAGTCCCTTAACGAAATCGGCTCGGGGGCCAAGCAAGCGGCTTCCCGCCTGGCGGTGTCCTCCGGAGAGGCCCGCAAGCGGGCCCTCGAGGCGATGGCTTCCTCGCTGGAGAACCACCGCGCCGGGATCCTGGAAGTGAATCATCAGGACGTTGACTCGGCGAAAGCCGGCGGGCTCACCGGCGCCCTGGGGGACCGGCTGATCCTGACC
>JBOGWH010000223.1:0-4206 GCA_050692975.1 Actinomycetota bacterium
ATTCGAATGACAACGGCCGGGCACCTGGCGCTTCCCGGGATGCCGGCGGAGCGGGCTCTCGCATGCTCGGTGAGGCTGCTGGATCGCGGGTTTTTCCGGGTCGGCGGAGAGGCCTACGCCCGCGACAACGGGACCGTGGGACTGGCCACGATTCGAAAGGAGCACGTGCGGTTTGAGGGCAAGGAGATCGTGTTCGAGTATCTTGCCAAAGGCGGCCAGGAAAGGGTGCAGTCGGTGGTGGATCCCGAAGTGCACGACGCGGTGCGCGCCCTCAAGCGCCGGCGGGGCGGGGGCCCGGAGCTGCTGGCCTACAATGCCGCAGGCGCGTGGCGGGACGTAAAGTCCTCAGACATCAACAACTACATAAAGGACGCGGGCGGGGGCGAGTACTCGGCGAAGGATTTCCGGACCTGGCACGCCACCGTGCTGGCCGCGGTCGCCCTGGGGGTTTCGTTCGAAGCCTCCCGGACCAAGACGGCCTCAAAGCGGGCGGTAAGCCGGGCGGTTTCGGAGGTGTCCCACTACCTGGGCAACACCCCGGCCGTCTGCCGCAAGTCATATATCGACCCCAGAGTCATCGACCGGTACCAGTCGGGAGTGACGATCGCCGGTGCCCTGGGAGCCCTCGGCTCTGAGAACCTGGAGGATGAGCCTGTGTTTCGTTCCGCGATCGAGCAGGCGGTTATCGACCTCATCGAAGACAGGCCTTCCAAGCTGGTCGAAAAAGCCGCCTAGTCCGGCCGTTTACCGGAGGTCGCATTCCGGGTAGATTCTCAACAATGCAAGCAAAAAAACAGGAAAACAAGGGCGGTCGTCAGATGCCGGAGGGCCGCAGCCGGGCGGTCGATTTCTTCAGCCACGTTGAGCGCGGTTTCTACATCGCGGTGGCCGCTGCTCTGGCCATTGCCGGGGCGCTGCTTTTCGGTCACGTAAGTTTCCGGCTCTTCGGTGAGCTCGGCAATGACCTGTCCTCGGCCGTCCTCGACTTTCTGGACGGCCTCCTTCTGGTCTTTATCGTCACCGAGTTGCTGCATACCGTCCGGGCCGTCATCGATGAGGATGTGCTAAAGCTGGAACCGTTTCTCGTCGTCGGCGTGGTCGCGGGTATCCGGCGGTTGATCGTGATCACCGCGGAAGCCCAGGAGCAAGTCGGCAAGCCCGACTTCGGGGACCTGATGGTGGAGATGGGGGTGCTGATTGCGACGATGGTGACCCTGGGCCTCACGATCTTCCTGGTTCGCCGCAGTGAGGCAACCCCTCAGCGAGCAGAGGTCTCCACCGAGCAATAAAAGCCACCGGCTGAGGGGCTTAGAGGGGCTGCATAATGGCCGCAGTGCACGCCCTCACCCAAGACGATCTCCCCCGGATACGGCGCCGGACTCTGCTGGCCCTGGCCTTTTGCGCCGCCGCATCCAGCATGGGGATTTTCTCTTCCATCACCGTGTCCAGCATCCTTGCCAGGAGGCTGTTCACCAGCCCCTCCATGGCAGGCGTTCTCGTAGCCCTTCTTTCCGTCGGCCTGGCCGGAATCCCGATTCCTCTGTCGGCCTACATGACGAAGGCCGGCCGCCGCCGGGGACTGGCGTTGGGATACGCCGTCGGCGCGGCGGGAGCGGCCTTCTGCATCGTGGCGACGGCCTCCCGCAACATTCCGCTTCTCCTGGCCGGGACCGTCCTGCTGGGAGGCATGTACGGGACCGCGTTCTTGAGCCGCTACGCGGCCGCCGATGTGGTTCCCGGAACGCAACGGGCGCGCGCCATCGGCTGGATCACCTGGTCTCTGGTGATCGGAGCGCTCATAGGTCCCAATCTTCTGGAGGCCTCCGGAAGGTGGAGCTCATCGGCAGGGCTTCCGGAGCTGACCGGACCCTTCGTTTTGGCCCTGGCCGGAAGCCTGGTTTCTGCGCTTGTCATGTGGCTGGCGTTGCGGCCCGAACCCCTGGAAGTGGCGCGTATGATCGCAGCGCAGGCTCCGGGCCCCCAGGGCGGCGACGCACGTCAGGCGCGTTTGCTGTTGAAGGTGCCCGAAGTAGCGCTTGCGATGGTTTCTGTGGGGGTCGTCCAGTTGGTGATGGTTGCCGTGATGGCGGTGACCTCGGCCCACATCGCATCCAACCACGGCAGCCTGGGGCTGGCGGGCTTTGTGCTCTCCGCTCACTTCGTCGGGATGTTCGGCCTTTCGCCGGTGGCGGGAATGATCAGTGACCGGCTCGGGGCCCACCGCGGCCTGGTCGCCGGACAGCTTGTGGTGGCGGCCGGGGGTGCCATCGCCTGGCTGTTCCCCGTCGAGGGTGCGGCCCTGACGGCCGCCCTTTTCCTGATCGGAGTGGGCTGGAGCTTCAACGTCGTGGGCGCCAGCGCCATGGTCACCGGGGCCGTCACGCCGGTGGAACGGACGAAAGTGCAGGGCCTCACCGACTTTTTAAACGGCGCCGTCAGCGTGGTCGCGAGCCTGATCGCGGGCGCCCTGCTGGCCGGAGTCGGATTCTCGATCATGTCGGCATCGGGGGCGGCGATCATGGCGTTACCGCTGGCCCTGGTGATTATGCGCAGGTTACCTGCGCGAGAGCACTGAGCCGCCGGGGCCCGGCTTCTTCAAGAAGTCCAATGGCGTCGGCAAAAAGGACTCCCCGGCCCGAATGCAGGGCCCGGCCCAGTTCCCCGGCTTCGGGGGGCAGGTGCGAGGTCAGCAGCACCAGACGACGATGGCCTGCATCGCGGAGAACCGCCGCCTTTCCCAGCGACTGCCATAGCGTCTCTGCAACCGCGAGTCCGCGGGGGCGCCCGGCGAATGAGCCGGTGACGTCGAAGAGCCAGAGTTGCCCGCCGGCGTCCGTGGCGAGGATCGACACCGGGACTCCCGCCACCTTGCGGTCCGTGCCGGTGATTTCGAATCCGGCCTGTTCTACGAGGGCCACCGCCGTTGCCTTTGCGGTGGTGCCGTTGGGGGATAGCCGTCCGGCCGGGAGAGTTGTCCCGGCGTTTATCGCCTCCCGGTAGCGCTTTTCGGCCAGGGCTAGGTATCCGGCGTCCGTGTCGTAACCTGCCACGCGCCGGCCCGTCATGGCGGCCGCCACCGCGGTGGACCCCGAGCCCATGAACGGGTCCAGCACGAGGTCTTGCCGATAGGTAAAAAGCTCGATGGCCCGCCGCGGCAACTCGACCGGGAAAGGAGCAGGGTGGCCCACCTTCCTGGCGCTTTCCGCGGGGATCTCCCAAACGTCGAGAGTTGCTTCCATGAACTCGTCGGCGGTGATGGAGTCCTCGTTGGGCAGACCGCGTTCGGCCCGGCCCGTGCGGTCGATGGACCGATCGAAGCGGCCCTTGCTGGCCACGACGATCCTCTCCGTGAGGTCCCGAAGAGTGGGGTTGGCGGAGCTGAGGTAGCTACCCCAGGCACACGATCCGCTTTGGCCCCTTGCCTTGAGCCAGACGATTTCACCGCGCAGCAGCAGCCCGAGGTCGTCCTGCAGAATCCCGATCACGTCGGCGGCGAGGCTGCGGTACGGCTTGCGGCCGAGGTTCGCCACGTTTACCGCGATCCGGCCGCCGGGCTCCAGCTTTCGAACGCATTCCGAAAAAACCTCCTTGAGCAGCGTCAGATACTCGAGATAGGTGGCGGGAACCCCATTTTCGCCCAGCGACGTCTCGTACTCCTTCCCGGCGAAGTAGGGTGGGGAGGTTACGACCAACGCCACGGAAGCATCGGGGATCAGGCTCATCTGGCGGGAGTCTTCTTGGACGAAAAGACCGTCGATGTCGGTGCTTGCCACCTCGCCGTCCGAAGACAGCTCGGGAGCGGCGAACCGGTCGTAGAAGGGGGAGGAGTCGTGGGCTTCCCGCCGGCCGGCCCCGAAGGCAGAGGTGGTCGTCCTGACGCGGTTGCCGTTTCCTGCAAATCGGCCCATTGGGGATCATTGTAGGGGCAGGGGATCGCATTTCATCGGCGCTCGCGGTGGCCGCACCTAGTAAAGTCAGGTAGGCCGACCCCCGGAAAGGATGCAAGGCGCGAATTGAAAGCAGAACTTACCGAAGAGGGGCCCACCAAGCGCCGCCTGGATGTTGAGGTCCCCGCCGAGGAGATAACCAAACTGTACGACGAGGCCCTTCGCCGTCTTTCCCGCGAGGTCAAAATCCCCGGGTTCCGCCCCGGAAAGGCCCCCCGCTCACTTATCGAAAGCCGGGTCGGCAAGCAAGCCATCCGCG
>JBOGWH010000224.1:0-2489 GCA_050692975.1 Actinomycetota bacterium
GGATGCGACGGCCGAGCTTTACCGCTCGCTATAGTCCAGTCCGTGGTCCTTACAGCTTCCGCCCTTCTCATTAGGGGCGATTCTCCCTGGGTCTATCTCACGGCGTTCGTTTTGGCGCTCAGCCTGAGCTGGGGGGCCACCCCGGTCGCACGCCGGGCCGCCTTAAAGCTGAACCTGTTTGACCACCCCGGGGAACGAAAGCTCCATGGAGAGCCGATCCCTTATCTCGGGGGTCTCGCGATCATTCTCGCCTTTGGCATTACCGTGGTCGCCGGCGCTGTGATCGGGGGAGTTTCGGGCTCCTACTCGCAGATCGCCGTACTGATAGGCGGCGGGCTGGCGCTGGCGGCCATGGGCCTGTGGGACGATCTTCGAGTGGTTCCCGGCTGGGTCAAAGTCCCTCTGGAAATCCTTCTGGGAGCGGCGCTGTTTTTGGCCGGCTCCCGGGCCGAACTGTTTGGAGTCTGGCCCTTGGATCTGGTTCTAACGCTGGCCTGGGTTATCGGGATAACCAACGCAGTCAATTACATGGACAACATGGACGGGCTTTCTGCCGGGACGGTAGTAATAGCCGCCGGATATTTCCTTTTTCTCGCCGCCCTGACGGGCCAGGTCCTGGTCGCAGGGCTCTCGGCCGCCCTCGCCGGGTGCGCTTTGGGTTTCCTCTGGCACAACCGGCCCCCGGCGAGAATCTACATGGGGGACTTCGGAAGCCTCTTTTTCGGGTTTCTTCTTGCCGGTCTTGGACTCGAATTGCACTTTGACAACATCCGCCAGGTGACGTTCTTCGTTCCTGTCGCCATTCTTGCGATTCCTATTTTGGATGCTCTGCTTGTCTCCGTATCCAGGGTGAAACGGGGTCTGTCGCCCATCCACCCCGGCCGCGATCACCTCTCGCATCGCCTCGTGGCCCTTGGGCTGCCCCCCAATGCGGCTGTGGGACTCCTCTACTTTGCCGGCCTGTCCAGCGGGTGGCTGGGCGTGGTCATCGCCTATGCAAGGCCGGGGACGGCATACATGATCATGGCCTGGATGATAGTCGTGGGCAGCTTTGCCGGGGTAATGATGCTAAAGCTTGACCCGCGGCTGCATTAGGCGTTTCTCGGGCTCTGGCCTGTTTAGAAGCCGGCCCCCCTACTAAGCCACGCCATTGGAAACCGCGGGATGCGCCCGTATTTCACAAGGAGCAAGGGATGGCGCAGGAAGGCCCAGGCCATGCGAGAGGCGAAATCAATGTCACCCCGGGCTTCGACTTTCGACTTAAGCCTTCGGCGTCCGAGCGACGAGATCAGGCGCTGCAGATCCTGAAGATCCATTAGATCGAAGATCCTCCGCATGTCATGTTGGCGCTGCAGTTCCCGGCCTACGGTGCGGTTCCAGGCTCTGGCATAGCCGGAAAGTCCGGTGGCCGATAAATCTCCCTTCTCCATTGCCGATATGGCCGATCCGGCCGCAATACCGGCCGACTTGAGGGCGGTCAGGATGCCGCCGCCGGAGGCAGGCTTTGCCTGGCGCGCTGCGTCCCCCACCAGCATCACCCGGTCGTCCACCATCGGCCCGGGCGCCCAGAGGGGAATGACGCCGGCGGTCCTTTCGGTCAGGACGGCCGACCCGAACGTTTCGGGAAAGCGCCGTGCCATATGCTGAAAACAATCGACCGGCCGCAATCCATTGGCGCTGCCGATGCCTATCCGTGCCGTTTTTGAGTCCAGCGGAATGGTCCACGCGAACCACCCCGGCGCCGCCTGGCGGTCGAAAAAGACCTCTACCCGGTGGGAAGATGAGTGGCCGGTATACGCGGCGGTTCCCCCCAGCGCCCGGACCATGCCTTTTTGGCCGCCGTCTGTGATCTGGGCAGCAACCCGGCTGCGAGCACCATCCGCCCCTATGAGAAGCGACGCCCTGAGCGACTCGATTTCACCATCTCCCTGCCGAACCGCCACCTCAACGAAGCCTTTGCCACGGGTATTGGTGCCGCCCCGTGTAAAGGACACAAAACGGCTCGAGAGCTGAAGGTGGGCGCCGGAGGCTACTGCCTGGCCGGACAGAGCCCTGTCAAGGGCCACGCGGTCGATCACGAAGGCATGCGGCTTGCCGGAGTCAAGTTGTAGGGCCTCCATTGCAGGTAACCGGACCGTTGCGCCCGAAACGCTATTCAAAACCAGGTCTCGTCCAACGTCGGCGGTCGTCAGGGTGCGGGCCGAAACCAGCCCGGAGCAATGACACGGCCGGCCCACCTCCGCATGCTCCTCGAGCAAGGCGGTGTCAAGCCCGGCGGCGGCCAGGTCCCTTGCAGTGCGGGCTCCGGCGGGCCCGGCTCCAACCACTATGACGTCGTAGGTATTCAACGGCGCCATCCTAAGCGAACTCGTGAAACTGCCCGGAGGCGGAATTTTCTGGAGGTAGTTTCGATGGATCAAGTACGGATTTCGACCTGGGGGCTATCCTCCGGCGCCCGTATCGAGGGCGAACCCTACCTGCTATTGGGT
>JBOGWH010000225.1:0-4768 GCA_050692975.1 Actinomycetota bacterium
GCCCTGGATGGGGGCATTCAGAGCCATTCGCTCTCCCAGGCTGCGGACTCGCGGATTGCCGGACTTAAGCTCCGGCACGTAGCGGCGGCGCCCGAGGATCGTCGTCGTAAAACCGTCGACGGCCGCCCGGGCGACGACCTCGTCGAGGTACAAGCGCACCTGGGGGTAGGTCGCAAAGAAACCCTCTATGTAGGTTCGGGCCTGATCGACGGGGATCTGCAGCCGTTGCGACAGACCGAAGGGCCCCATCCCGTACGTGACACCGTAAGAAACCATTTTGCCGATCGACCGCAGCCTGGGGGTCACCTCGTCGGGGTCGAGGTCCAGCGCTTTCGCAATCGAAAGGCGGTGGATGTCCTCGCCCCTCTCGAACGCCCCCAGCAGGGCGGGATCCTGCGACAGGTGCGCCAGGACTCTCAATTCGATCTGGGAGTAATCGGCCACGAGCAACTTGTGCGCGGGATCGGCGATGAAGGCGCGCCGGATCTGCTTTCCCTCCTCGGTGCGGATGGGGATGTTCTGCAGGTTCGGGGACTCGGAGCTGAGCCGGCCGGTGGAGGCGACCGTCTGGTTGAAGCGGCAGTGGATTCGCCCGCTGGACGGGTCAACAAGAGGCGGCAGCGCATCCAGGTAGGTCGACTTCAACTTTGACTTCTCCCGGTAGCGCAGGATGCCGTCGACGATCGGGTGCTCGGTTCGAAGCGACTCCAGGACCTTTGCGTCGGTCGAATATCCGGTCTTCGTCTTCTTGCCGGGTTTGAGGCCGAGCTTGCCGTACAGAACATCCCTTAGCTGTGGGGGGGACCCGATGTTGAACGGGCCGCCGGCATGCTCGAATATCCCGGCCTGGATCTCCTCGAGCTCTTTGCTGATCGAGTCCGACATCGCCTTGAGATAGCCGGTATCGACTTTCACGCCCGTCATCTCCACTTTGGCCAGAACTGCGGCGAGGGGAAGCTCCAGGTCCGTGAACAGGGGGAGGGCCCCCCGGTTGGTCAATTCCTTTCTCAGGATCTCACTCAGCTCGGACACCGCCATGGCCTCCAGGCCCCATTGTTCGACTGCCCCGCCTTCCGCCGGCGCCGGCTCGGCTTCGAGCAGAGATTGCTGGCCTTCGATGGGAGCTTCTTGGACCTGCCCCTCCGAGGTCTTCAGATCTCTTTGCAGGTAACGGCGGGACAGCTCATCCAGCGGATAGGCGCCCCGGGCGGGGTCGATCAGGTACGCCGCTATCTCGGTATCCATGATCACCGACTCCGGAACGACTCCGGCCGCGGCCAGCCGCTGCAGAGCTTCCTTGCTGCCGTGCGTCACCAGCGGGGTCGAGGCGAGAAGAGGCCCAAGCAACTCCCAGACCTGAGTTTCTGGAAGCGATCCCCCGATCAGGATCACGGCGGCTCCGGTCGCTTCGGCCACGGCCACCGCCCGGGGTGCAGCCCGCGGCGAGGAGGTTCCGATCACCCGGACCGCAAGAAACTCGGAGTCGTGCAGAGAATCCAAAAGCCGCTGCAAGGCCGCGGGGTCGTCCACGGTAGTGGTGGCGCCTTCGAATCCTTCTATCGCGGCCGAGGCGGCCTCCGGCCGCGCCTCGGCCAGACGGTCGTAGAGGGTGCGGAACTCCAGAGCGTCGAACAGCTTGCGGATTTCTGTGAAATCCCACGGACCCATGCGAAGGTCGCCGAGGGAAAGGTCCAGAGAGGAGACGTCCGCACCGTGAGAGGCAAGCTCATCGGCGGTGCGGAATCGGAAGAACTCCCGGTTGACCAGCAGCCGCTCCTGCGCCTCGCCGAGATTCGTCCTTATGCGCGGGGTCAGGTCGTCGAGGTGGGCGAATACCTCTTCCAGAGTCTTATGGGTGGCGATCAGCTTGGACGCCGTCTTCTCCCCCACCCCCGCCACGCCCTCGATATTGTCTGAAGGGTCACCCCGGAGCGCGGCGTAGTCGAGGTAGTGCCCGGGAGGAAAGCCGTACCGTTCGAATACGCCCGACTCGTCGTAGACGACGGTGTCGGAGATGCCGCGGCGGTTTATCATCAGCTTCAGGCCGGGCCGTACGATCTGGAAAAAGTCCCGGTCCGCGGTGACCACGATCACCTCGGCGCCCTCCTCGGCCAGCGAGATTCCCAGGATCGCGATGATGTCGTCGGCCTCGACGTTGGGGATCTCCAGAATCGGCACCTTAAGGGCATGCAAGACCTCGAAGATCAACCCGACCTGCTGGCGGAACTCGTCGGGCGGCGCCGTTCGCTGGGCCTTGTACTCCGGCCGGATGGCGGCCCTCTCCAGCGGGGCGCCCTTGTCGAAGGCCACCGCCAGATACTCCGTCCCGTGGTCGGACAGCGCTTTGATAAGCATGCTGGTGAACCCGTAGACGGCGTTGGTGACCTGCCCGCTGGTGGTGCGCAGATCCGGAGGAAGGGCGTAAAAGGCCCGGTAGGCAAGAGAATGCCCGTCGAGCAACAGGACGGTGGGCTTGGCTTGCTTGGGCTTGGCAGACACGCTCGTCTGACTATATTGCCCGTTGAGAGTTGCCGGGCGGCGGGTTACAATCCGGTAACGGCGCAATAGCCGCGCCGACGGCGCAGTGTGGCGCCGGCAAGTATTTCGAGCAAGGGCGCTCCAGCTTAAGGGGGCGCCTTTTTTGATACGGGCAGCAATCGCGATACGGAGGGATCGAGTGGCTTTCGGATATCTGGCAAGGGAGAGAGACGCCTGCGGGATCGGCTTTGTGGCCGACGTGGAAGGCCGGGCCAGCAGGGACATTGTTGACACCGCTTTGTGGTCGCTTTGCCGCGTCAAGCACCGCGGCGCCCTCGCCGACGATGCCAAGACCGGCGATGGGGCCGGCGTCCTGCTTCCCATCCCCCGCAGCTTTTACGCCGGCAGCCTCGAAGGCACCCCCGACCCCGAATTCCTGGGAGTAGCAATGTGTTTCTCGTGGCCTCCCGGGCAGACCGCCCACCGCCCTTTCGTGGAGGAGGCCTGCCGGGTCGAGGGCATCGACGTAGCCGGGTGGCGCACCGTCCCCACCGACACCGAGGCGCTGGGCACCCGCGGGATCGAAACCATGCCGGAGATCGACCAGGCAATCATCCTGCGCCCGGTGGGCGCCGGAATCGACGAAGCGGAACGCCGCTGCCTGCGGGCGCGCAAGAGGGCGGAGAAGTCCTGTGCCGACGCGGGCGTCCGCATCTACTTCCCGTCGTTTTCTTTTTTGACGGTTACCTACAAGGGCCTGTGCGTCGCCGATCAGCTCGGCCAGTTTTTCCCCGATCTGGTGGACGCCGATTTCACCGCCCCGTTCGCTATTTTCCACCAGCGATTCTCGACCAATACCCTGCCCACCTGGGAGCGGGCCCAGCCGTTCCGGATGATCTGCCACAACGGCGAGATCAACACCATCCAGGGCAACATCAACCGGATGCGGGCCAGGGAGGGCCGCCTGGGAAAGCGCAACCTCCTCGAGGAAGAACTGTTGAGGCCGGTGATCGATGAGAGTGGCTCCGACTCGGCGATAGTCGACAACGTGGTGGAACTGCTGCACCGGGAAGGCCGCGACATCCGCCACACCCTTGCAATGATGGTCCCGGCCGCTTGGGAGAACTTCCAGGACATCGACGAGGACGTGCGCAGCTTCTACCGCTATCACTCCTGCCTCATGGAGCCCTGGGACGGTCCCGCCGGGGTCATCTTTACCGACGGTGTTCGGGTGGGTGCGGTTTTGGACCGCAACGGCCTGCGACCCATCCGGTACTCGATCTGCGAGGACGGGATGGTGGCCTGCTCCTCCGAAGCCGGGTCGATCTATACCCGCGGCCACGGCAAGGTCCGCCGCGGAAAACTCGGCCCCGGGCAGATGATCTGTGTCGATCCCAGCAGCGGCGGTTTCGAGGAAGACCCGGTGCGCGACCGGCTGGCCAAAGCCAGGCCTTACGGCCGCTGGCTCGACGAGCACATGCGGCAGGCGCCGATGGTCGAGCCGGACCCGGTGCAATTCGACGACATCACCGCCCGGCAGCTCGCCTTCGGATTCACCCGCGAAGAGTTCACGACGGTGATTCGCCCGATGGCAAGCACCGCCCACGAGCCCACAGCGTCCATGGGCGACGACACCGCCCCCGCCGTCATGTCCGACTACAAGCGGCCCCTCTACAACTACTTCAAGCAACGCTTCGCCCAGGTCACCAACCCGGCGATCGACTCGCTTCGTGAGCGCTCGGTGATGAGCATTCGGACGCTCGTCGGTCCCCACGACCCGCTTCTATGGGAGCGCCCCGAGGCCGCCTCCCTGATCGAGCTTGAAAGCTTCTTTTTGTTCAAGCCGTTGGGGGGCCACCGCATCGACGCCACATTCCCGGTCGCCGAGGGCACCGCCGGACTCGAGGCGGCGGTCGACCGGATCTGCGACGAGGCCGATCAGGCCGCCCGTCTCGGAAGCGGGATCCTGGTGATCTCGGACGCCGAGGTTTCGCCCGAACGGGCGCCGATCCCGATGCTGCTGGCGGTCGGGGCGGTTCACCAGCACCTGATCCGCTGTGGGCATCGAACGCGCACCGGCATAGTTGTGGAGACCGATGAGGCCCGCGAGACCCACCACTTCGCCTGCCTGCTCGGCTACGGAGCCGAGGCGGTCTGCCCGCGCCTGGCGCTTTCATCGCTGGGCGACATCGTCAAGAGGGGCCGGCTCGGAGAGGACATTCCCGTCCAGGAAGCGCTGATGCGCTACAAATCTGCCATCGAAGAGGGCGTCCTGAAGATCATGTCCAAG
>JBOGWH010000226.1:0-1443 GCA_050692975.1 Actinomycetota bacterium
ACCCCGTACGCCGCGGCAATGGCAGCCGTCTGGGGCAGCGCTGCCCGCCGGGCGAGGCTTCCCACGACGAGAGCGGCGGCGCCCACACCCAAAACGAACGCGGCGTCCGAAATCAACGTCCGTTGCCCTCGCTTGGTGTTCGATAGCGACGGCCTGCACAGCAGGGCGAGAATTATTGCAAGAGGATATTCGGCCAAGGTTTTGAACACGACCGGCGCGACCAGGACGTTGAAGGCCCCGCCGAGCACCCCTCCCAGGCCGACCCAGAGGTAGAAATCGGTCAGGCTTGCCGCTGAGGGCCGGTCAGCGGCGAGCCGGCCGTGGCACGCCATCCCGGCAACGAAGAGGGCCAGGATGTCCACGGCGATGCCCCATGCGGGCACCTCCGGGAGGAGCCACACGACCAGGGCGGACAGCAATACCGCCGGCTGGATCTTGAAGATGAAGCCGAGGGATAAGCGGGGCCGGGGAGAAAAGGCAAGGACGAAAGTGAGCAGGTAAACCGCGAGAGGCAGCACCCACAGCAAAGGGATGGGGGCAAGGTCGGTCGTGATGTGGGTGGTGACGGCCAGCAT
The DNA here is from genome assembly GCA_050692975.1 of Actinomycetota bacterium. Classification (GTDB taxonomy): domain Bacteria; phylum Actinomycetota; class CADDZG01; order JAHWKV01; family JAHWKV01; genus JBOGWH01. The sequence goes on from JBOGWH010000226.1 coordinate 576, forward strand.
GAAGCTCGAAGGGACGAATGCCCAGGCTGCCCATTGGAGTTTGGTCCTGGCCGGGACCCGGCCGGTATGCGCTTGCGGCGCCGGGCCGGCGGCGGCGGGTCGAAGCCTCACCGCCACTGCGGCTGCGACTGTCGCCCCAGCAAACAGGCCGTAACCAATTCCCCAGGCGGCGCCCTGCCCGGCCAGCCTCATGTTCGGCTCGACAAGCAGCGGGTAGGCGACCAGAGCCGCCATGCTGCCGAGGTTGCTGGCTCGATAAAGAAAGTAGGGGTCGGTTGCAGCCGTATGCCGGGTTGAAGCGAACCATCTCTGAAGCATGGGACCCGCGGTTGAGAGCACGAAAAAGGGGAGCCCGAGGGAAATCGTGAGAGCCGCCAGAAGCCAGCCCACGGGAGACCCGGTTGCGGGTGGGTGGCCTCCAAATCGCTGCCGTACCGGCAGCGATGCCACTCCCGCTGCAATGAGGAGTAGCTGCACCACCGCCTGGCGCGCCACCGTCCATCGCCGGGTCGACCAGTGGGCATAGCAGTAGCCGGCTAGGAGGACCGCCTGAAAGAAGAGAATCGAGGTGTTCCATACCGAAGGGCTTCCGCCGAGCAGCGGCAGGACCATCTTGGCGAACATTGGCTCGACCAGAAAGAGTTGAAAGGCCGCGACGAACAGCGCCGCTGAAAACAAAAGGCGCAGCCCCTTGTCTCCTTTGAGCCGCGACGAGTCCGAAGGGCGATTCGCGCGGTGCCGGCTTTTTTCTTTGGAGTCCAGGCCAGAATTCCCCCGTGACAACTTCAGACGGGCAACAGAGTAGGTCATTTCGCGTCGGTGGGACACCCCCTGGGGAAAAGTGATGACAGATTGCATAGGGGGTGGC
>JBOGWH010000227.1:0-12521 GCA_050692975.1 Actinomycetota bacterium
GGAAACCGCCCGGGTGGAGCAGCAGGCCAGGACCATCCTGTCGGCCCCCGTCCAGTTCAGCTTCCAGGAGCGCTTGTTTTCTTTGTCTCCCGAGGCCGTCGCCGCTTCCCTGCGGGTAAGGGTGGTCGACGACCCCGAGTCGCCCGGCAAGGACGACTCGCTATCCCTCCAGGTCGATCCCGATGCGCTGCGGGAAAAAGTCGTCCAGGCGGCCCCGTTCACCTACGCTGCGCCCAGAAACGCCACCTTTGCCGTGGTGGGCGGAGAGGTCAGGCTCAATGCCAGCAGCGACGGCTCCACCGTCGATACCGAGCCGGCGGCGCTGCAGATCCGCAATCTGGGACAAACCCGGACTCCGATACCGCTTTCTGCCAAGCCTCTTCCGGCCGAGTTCACCACCGAGATGGCCCGCGGCCTCGGCATCGCCAGGAAGATTTCGACCTTCACCACATTTTTTGATTCCCAAAACGCCCCCAGGGTTGCGAACATCGACCGCATGGCGCAGGCAATCGACGGTAAGGTCCTGCGCCCCGGAGACTCCTTTTCACTCAACTCCGCCACAGGGCCCCGCACGCCGGAGAACGGCTACCAGGAGGCCCAGGTCATCGTCGACGGGGAGCTGGTGCCGGGCATCGGGGGCGGGGTCTGCCAGGTCGCAACCACTTTGTTTAACAGCATTTTCAACGCCGGCCTGGAGGTGCTGGAGCGAAGCAACCACAGCCTGCATATCTCCAAGTACCCCATCGGCCGAGATGCTACGGTCAGCTTCGGCCAGCAGGACCTGCGTTTTCGCAACGACACCGAATACGGAATCCTCCTCAAGACCTCGGTCTCCGCCAAGGCCATGACCGTTGATGTGTATTCCTCCCCGCTGGGGAGGGTGGTTGAGGCGGTGGCTTCGGAACCGAGAAACCCCAAGGCGCCGGCGACTAAATTCGTGGACGACCCGGCTCTGCCGGCCGGACAGGAGGCCGTTTCCGAAGAAGGCAAGCCCGGGTTCGACATTACCGTCACCCGCAAGGTCACCAAGGACGGAAAGGTGATCCACTCCGACACCTTCGTTTCCAAGTACAAGGCGTGGAAGAAGATCGTCCGCAGGGGGACCGGGCCGCCCGCCCCGCCCGCACCGGCGCCTGCCGTGCCCGCGCCCGCACCACCGGGGGTGACGCCGGCTCCGGCCGCACCGCCGCCGGGCCCGGGGGGTTAAAGAGGTGAGCTACGTCCCCGACGACCTTCGTTATACCCGCGAGCACGAGTGGGCCCGCCTGGACAACGACGGCTCGATCACGATCGGCATCACCGATTTCGCCCAGGAGCAGCTCGGCGATGTCGTTTACCTGAACCTGCCCGAGCCCGGCGCCAGGACCGAGTCGGGCGAGTCTTTCGGCGAGGTGGAATCCACCAAGTCGGTCTCCGATCTCTACGCTCCGGTGACCGGAGAGTGCAGCGAGGTCAACACCGAATGCAGGGAGGATCCCGCCGCGGTCAACCAGGATCCCTATGGTGAGGGATGGCTCGTGGTCATCCGTCCGGAAGACCCCACCGAGTTCGAGGGGCTGATGACGGCGGAGGAATACGAAGAATTTCTTGAAGAAGTAGCGGACGAATCCGGTTGACGTCTTGCCTAAGTCTATAGTTTTGGTTTAGAGTTACCCTCATGTTTTGCCGGAACTGTGGCCATCGAAATCCAGCCGAAGCCAATTTCTGTAGCGCATGCGGCGCCACCCTTCAGCCCGAAGGCCTTGCCGATACAACCATCTCCTTCATGCCCGAGCCCGCCGCCGAGGTCACCGAAGAGATCTCGCTTCCGATCGAGCAGTTGGAGGAAGGAAAGGCGATCCTGGTGGTAAAGAAGGGACCCGACGCCGGCGCCAAGTTTGTCGTGGATAAGGAGGCCATCTCCTGCGGGCGGGATTCGGCAAGCGACATCTTCCTCGACGACGTGACGGTATCCAGGAAGCACGCTCAAATACGGCGGGACGATGCCGGGTTCAAGATCTCCGACCTCGGCAGCCTGAACGGTACTTTTCTGAACCGCAGGAGAGTGGACACCGAGCAGCTGTCAAACGGCGATGAGATCCAGATCGGGAAGTTCAAGCTGATCTTTTTCACCGAAGGGACCCCCCAGCCATGAGGACCGCCGCGCACCTGTCGCAGACCGGCGGCCGCCCGATAAGCATCGGTGAGGTGCTGAAAACCCTGCGAGAGGAGTTTTCCGACATCTCGATTTCCAAGATCCGCTTCCTTGAGACCGAAGGCCTGATCGAGCCGGAGCGAACCCAGTCGGGGTACCGCAAGTTCTATCCGACCGATATAGCACGGCTGCGATACATCCTGCGCCTGCAGCGAGATCACTTCATGCCGCTGAAAGTCATCAGAAAGCGTCTCGAGCACTTCGATCCCGCCGACGTGACCGAGGAAGGCGCCAAGGCGCCGGCGGTAAAGGAAGCCAACGGCCGCGAGGAAGACTCCATACTGTTCGAGGGCGGCCTGACTTTGAGCACTCAGGAGTTTCTCAACGCAACCGGGATGGATTTCGACGATCTCAACGAACTTGAGGAGTACGGGCTGATCGACTCCCACCCTCTGGACTCCGGCGAGGTCTTCTACGACGAGGACGATCTTCAGATCGCAAAAATCGCAAAGGAGTTCTCCAGGTTCGGGATTCAGCCCCGCCACCTGCGCATGTACAAGAACTTCGCCGAAAAAGAGGTCGGGTTGTTCGGGCAGGTGGCATTCCCGGTTCCGAGAAACAACGCCGCCGACGGCCGCAGGAGCAAGAACCAGTCACTTGCGGAGCTGGCGAAGCTGTCCAGGCGCCTCAAACATGTGTTGCTTCGGGCTTCCCTGCGCGAAGCAGCCGAACGCTAAACCGTTCAGCTATCTTTCAGATCTGATGGAGCCCGGCAGTGCTTTGGTTGAGCGGCCTCGTGAACAAACCCGTGTTCGCGGCGGACGGCGCCCGAATCGGCAGAGTAAAAGAAGCCACGGCCTCCCCGGGGAAATTTCCCCGGCTGTCCGCGGTAGCGGTCAGGCTCAATAAGACCGGCCGCGAGCGGCTCGCGAGCTCGGATAAAACAGTCTTCGTTGCATTCGACGCGGCGGAGGAGGCAAGCGGAATTCGTCTCAGGACCATCACGCCGGTGTCTGATCCGCAGGAAGACATTCACCTTCGACGCGACATCCTGGACCGTCAGATAGTAGACATCGACGGAGCACGGGTGGTCAGGGTAAACGACCTTTTGCTCTCGCAGTCCTCCAACGGCGTCTCGGTTGTGGGCGCTGAGGTGGGTCTGCTGGGGGTGCTGAGGGGCTTGGGGCTTGAAAGACCCTCCGAGAAGCTCGCCGGCGCCCTGGGCTTCCGTATCCCCACCCAGCTGATCCCGTGGAACTATGTAGCGCCTATCGGTCCCGGGCCCCAGGAGGTTCAGCTGGCCGTCCCCAACCGGCTGTTGAAAGAGCTTCATCCCAGCGAGCTGGCCGACATTCTCGACCAGCTTGATCCCGAGCTTCGGACCAAGACCATCCATATGATGAGCGCCGCGAATCTGGCGGAGACTCTTCCCGAGGCGCAGCCGGAGTTGTCCAGGCAGGCCATGGATCTGCTGACCGAAGAAAGGGCCCGGCAGGTGATGGAGCTTATGCCTCCCGACGAAGCCGCCGACGTGCTCGGGTCGCTGGACTACGGGAAGAGTCAGCGCCTTCTGGGACTGATGGGGATAAGACAGGCCGCCGTGCTGCGGGAGCTGCTGGGGTACCCGCCGGAATCGGCCGGCGGCCGCATGACGCCGTCGTTCGTAGGGATCCCCGCGACTCTAACGGCCGCCGAGGCCATCGAGCGTATCCGGGAGGAAGCATCCAGCGCGGAGGCCATCTACTACGCCTACGTGCTCGATGAGAAGGGCCGGCTGCAGGGAGTCCTGTCGCTGAGAACGCTGCTTCGAAGTGGCCCCCGGCGCATGGTCTCCGAACTCATGGAAACGGACCTCGTTGCCGTTCGCCCCACCGAGCATCAGGAAAAAGTGGCCCATCTCATGGCCCGGTACAACCTCCTTGCCCTTCCGGTCACCGACGATATGGGGGTGGTCAAGGGCATCGTCACGGTCGACGACATGGTCGATGTGCTGGAAGAAGAGGCCTCGGAGAACCTGGGGGAGATAACCGGAGTCTTTCTCGGCGAGGGTGACTCGGTCGCCGCGAGCCGGCTTATCAGTTTCGGAGTTTCTATTGCCGGAGGAGCGATCGCGGCCGTGATGCTGGAGGCGCGCAGGCCGGTTCTCGCTTCCATAGCCGCGCTGGCCTGGCTGCTGCCCCTTTTTCTCAGGATCTCCCAGGACCTCGGAACCTGGTCGCTGGCCAGGGCGTTCGTCACGGCCGGCCTCGGAAGGGCAAGACGCCTGGACGCCTACGCCAGCGAACTGCTGGCCGGCGTTACTCTGTCCGCTCTTGCCGGAATCCTGGTGTGGATCTTCAGCGGGCTGTGGACCGACAGCCCGGAGGCCGCCGCCGTGCTCGGGGTGGGGATATTCGTCGGAACCCTATCCGCGTCCCTGATCGGCCTGGCGGTCCCGGCTCTGATCCGCCATTTGCGCTTAGGCCCGCTGGTTGCGCGGGGACGGCTTCTGGCCGTGGGCGTCGGGCTGGCCAGCCTGCTGGTTTACTTCTGGGCCCTGAGCTCGCTGGGCGCCCGCCTGTGAGGGCCCGCCGGCTTGCGGGTGGGCCATTGGGGCTACTCGTCCTTGCCCTGGCGATCTTTCGGGTCCCGGCCCCGGCGGTGGCGGCGCAGGGCCGGATCGGGCAAACGGCGCCCCCGGCCGTTGCAGCCGCGGCGGGGATTTTGATCGATGCCGCCGACGGCAAGACCCTTTGGGAAAAGCAGGCCGGGCAACGAAGACCCCCGGCGAGCCTGACCAAGACGCTGACCGCCCTGATCGCCCTGCGGAAAACCAGACCCTCCCAGAAGATTGCCGCTTCCTCCCGGGCCGAGGCCATCGGCAGCGACGACCCGCTGGTGACCGAGTTGGAACTGGTTGAGGGGGAGAGGCTGACTTCAGAGCAGCTGGTCTACGGGCTGCTGCTCCCGTCGGCCAACGACGCCGCCGTGGCGCTTGCCGAAGGGATATCGGGATCCCTGCCGAAATTCGCGGCGCTCATGAACCAGACCGCCCGGTCCCTCGGCGCCCGCGACACCAACTTCGTAAACCCGTCGGGATTCGACGACCCACGGCATTATTCAACCGCACGGGACCTAGCCGTGATCGCGCGGGCGGCGATGGACAACCCGGTATTTCGCAAGATCGTGGCAACTCCCACCTACATTCTCGCCAGGCCGGGGCGGCCGGCCGTTGAGCTTCGGAACCGAAATACGCTGCTCGGCTCCTTCGAGGGGGCGAATGGAATCAAGACCGGGCAGACGAGGCAGGCCGGCAAAGCGCTGATTGCATCGGCCCGCCGCGGGGAAGAGGAGCGGATCGCCGTCGTCCTCGACAGCCCCGACCCGGCCGCCGAGAGCGCGGTCCTGCTCGAATACGGCTTCGACGCTTTTCGCCGCTTCCAGGTTGCCCGCACCGGCCGTCCCTGGGGGGTCGTCACCTTCGGCAACGGGTCCACCGCCACGCTCGTGGCGCGGCGGGATCTCAGCCTCTTGCTGGCAGTGGCCGCACCCGACCCCAGGGTCACTTATCTTCCCCGCGAAAAGGCGGTTGAGGCAGCCGGGCTCAAAGTGCCCGTCACGCTGCAATGCCGGGCGCCGGCCTGTGGGACCAGCAACTCGAGCGGAAGAGTCGCAGGGGCGCTCATGTACCTGTTCTCACCGCTGTTGTCGCTGCTCAGATGAGCATCAATGCCCGCGTTGCCTTCGGACCCGAACAGATCCAGGCGCGGGTCGAGGAACTGGGTGCGGAACTGACGGGAACCTTTGAATCGGACCGTCCGCTGCTGGTCGGGGTCCTGAACGGATCGGTGATCTTTCTGGCCGATCTTGTGCGCAATCTGGGATTGGACGCCGATATCGACTTTCTCGCGCTTTCCAGCTATTCGGGTGAGTCGGGGGGAGTGGTGAGGATCACCAAGGACCTGGAGTTCGCCATCGAAGGGCGCGAGGTGCTTTTGGTAGAGGACATCGTGGACACCGGGCTGACCCTGTCGTTTCTAATGCGGACCCTCAGGGACCGCAGCCCGGGGTCGCTCAAAGTCTGCACCATGATCGACAAGCCCTCCTGGCGTATCGCCCTGCCCGAAGTCGCCCATGTGGGGTTCTCAACCGAGGAGTTCGTCGTGGGCTACGGCCTCGACTTCAAGGGCAAATACCGCAATCTGCCCTTCCTGGTGGCGGTGGACAACCCCTCGGACCTGGCGGAGAAGCCCGATTCTCTGGAGCACTTTCTGGGGCTCATCGGGGGCTGATCGCGGGCGTCCAAAGTGCTACGCTGGCTCGAAACTACTCGAGCGCACCGGGAGACGCATTGATTGAGCTCAATCTGGTAGGGGTACGGGTCGAACTGCCCACCAATCAGCCCATCGTCCTGCTCAAGGAGGTTGATGGGGAGAGGTACCTGCCGATCTGGATCGGCGCCGTCGAGGCTACCGCCATCGCGTTCGCCCTGCAGGGAGTGGTGACCCAGAGGCCCATGACGCACGACCTGTTGAAGTCCATCCTGGAGGAGGTCGGAGTCACTGTCGATCAAATATCCATCACCGAGCTCAAAGAGGGGACGTTTTACTCCTCGATCCGCCTCAGCCGAAACGGCGCCAGCTACGAGGTATCCAGCCGCCCTTCCGATGCTCTGGCTCTGGCGGTGCGCACCAACGTCCGCATCTTCGCAAGCGAAGACGTTCTGGAGGAGGCGAGCATCACTATCCGCGACGATGACGAGGAGGCCGAGGTGGAGCGCTTCAAGGCCTTCCTGGAGGAAGTCAGACCCGAAGATTTCCAGTCGGACAGTTGAGTTCACGTCGGTACACACAAAACTCAACCTCAACCTGAGGCTAACTTGTCTCAACTTCCCTTGACACCTGCTTTTCGCGGCCTTAACGTGACCTCCACGTAATTACAACGCACGGAGAGGGGTTCTTGGTGGAGTCGGGCTTTCGTGGGCCTCAAGTCTGCAAGGTAGTGGGGATTTCCTACCGGCAGCTCGATTATTGGGCCAGGACCGGCCTCGTGACGCCCAGCGTCCAGCCGGCAGCAGGCTCGGGGAGCCAGCGGCTGTATTCGTTTGAAGATCTGGTCGACCTCAAGCTGATCAAGAACCTGCTCGATGCCGGCGTGAGCCTGCAGAGGGTGCGGGAAGCCATAGACTATCTGCACTCAGCGGGGCATGCGCTCAAGGGCCTGACCATCGCCAGCGACGGGCACTCCGTGTACGCCTGCAAGTCGCCACAGGAAGTCTACGACCTGCTGCGCAAAGGCCAGGGAGTTTTCGGAATCGCCATCGATCCGGTGATGGAGGAGCTGGAAGGGTCGGTGTCGGAGCTGCGGCGCAAAGAGGCCGCCGAGACCCCGCCCGCGGACAGGCCCCGCCGGGGGGTTGCGGGCCAGGGAGACAAGTAGATCCCCAGAACCGCCCCTGCATCCGGTAAAACGCCCCCCAGCCAGACCACCAAGTTTGCCCATCACTCCGAACGGCAGTTCGCAAAATTGCTCGACTTCTACCAGATCGAGTGGCAGTACGAGCCGAAGTCGTTCGATATAGATTTCGACGAGAAAGGCGAGGCGATAAAGAGGTTCACCCCCGACTTCTACCTGCCGGAATTCGATCTCTTTATCGAGATAACCACTATGAACCAGCGCCTGGTGACGAAAAAAAACCGGAAGGTGAGGCGCCTGAAGGAGCTGTATCCCGCTGTGAAGTGCAAGATCCTGTACCAGAGGGACTACCTGAATCTGCTGGTCAAGTACGGCCTGCAATCGTCAAAGGCGGCAGGCTCCGTTGCGCCCGGCGAGGCCGCCGGGCGGCCCCCTTTGGACTTTTCCTCTCCGGATTGAAGCGGCCCGCCCTCCACGAGGCCCACGCGGCCCTGGGGGCGAAGTTTGCGCCGTTTGCCGGATGGGAGATGCCCGTCCAATACACCTCGGTCCTGAACGAGCACCGGGCGGTGCGCGAGCGGGCCGGCCTGTTCGATGTGTCGCATCTCGGCAACCTGTTCGTTTCGGGGGCCGGCGCCGGCGGGTTCCTGGACTCGGTCTTTCCGGGAAAGGTGGCGGCGCTGGCCCCCGAAGAGGCGGGCTATAACCTGCTGCTCAACGACTCGGCGGGCATAGTCGACGACCTGTTCGTCTACCGGATAGCGTCGGGGTTCATGATCGTCCCCAACGCCGCCAACACCCCTGCTGTGGCCGCCATTCTGGGCGCCGGGGCCGGCCGGGGGATCGAGGTGACCGACAAGTCGGCTGAGTGGAGCATTCTCGCCCTGTCGGGGCCCGCAGCTCTGCAGATCGTCGGGGAACACCTTCCACAGTGCCGGGAGCTTCGATTACACCGCGTCGCCCCCGCCGAAGCTCTCGGTCCCGACGTCCTGATTGCCCGCACCGGCTATACGGGTGAGCCCACCTTCGAGTTCTTCGTGCGGGGGGTGCAGGCACACGAGGTCTGGGACCTGCTCATGGGGTTTGGCAAGCATGCCGGCGTGGAGCCCGCCGGCCTGGCGGCGAGAGATCTGCTGCGGCTTGAGATGGGCTACCCGCTGCACGGTTCAGACATCGACGAGTCCACCAACCCTCTCGAGGCGGGCCTGGGCTGGCTTATCGACTGGGACAAGGCCTTCACCGGCTCCGATGCGCTGGCGGCAGCGCGGGAGGCGGGAGTTTCCCGGAAGCTGAGCGGACTTGTGGGCAGAGGCCGGGAGATCCCCAGAGCCGGATGCGCCGTGCTGCGCGGGGGCGAGAAGATCGGGGAGGTGACCAGCGGCAACTTCTCTCCGGTGCTCCGGACGGGGGTTGCGCTTGCTTATCTGCCCGCAGATGCCGCCTCCCCGGGGACCCTGGTCGAAATCGACGTGAGGGGTCGCATGCTCCCGGCCGAGGTGGTCAAGCCTCCCTTCATCCGAACTTGAATTACACCCCCCATACCGCCGAGGAGCTCGCCGCCATGCTGCAGGCGCTGGGTATCTCCTCGACCGAGGAGCTTTTCGCCTCGATTCCTCCTTCGGTGCGTCTGAACCGGGCCCTGGAGATCGACGGGCCGGTAAGCGAGCCTGAGATATGGTCGGAGGCGGTCCGCCTCGCCGGCTATAACGTTCCGGTTGATGATCTGGTTTGCTTCGCGGGCGGGGGCGCCTACGACCATTACGTTCCCGCTGTGATCGCCGCCGCGGGCGGGCGGGCCGAGTTTCTCACCGCCTATACGCCTTACCAGCCGGAGCTTTCCCAGGGCTCTCTCCAGGCTCTTTTCGAGTACCAAACGATGGTCTGCGAGCTGACCGGCATGGATGTGGCCAACTCGAGCCTTTACGACGGCGCCGGAGCCCTGGCGGAGGCGGCTCATCTGGCCGCGGGCGCCACCGGGCGAAGGAGGATTGTCGTAAGCGAGGCCGTCAACCCCGGGTACCGCAGCGTCCTGGAAACCACCGGAGCAGGGCCCGGTTACGAGTTCCAAACCGCCCCCGCCGCAGAGGGCACGACCGGGGAGCATGATCTGTCCGGCGCCGCCTGCTTGATTGTGGGCCAGCCGAATTTCTACGGGTGCATCGAGGACCTGCGGGTTCTTGCCGGCAGGGCGCACGAGGCGGGGGCTTTGCTGGTGGTGCATTACGACCCGCTGTCGGCGGGGATCCTGGAGGCCCCCGGGGCTCTGGGGGCCGATGTCGTCACGGGGGAAGGGCAGGTTCTGGGGGGCTCACTCAACTTCGGCGGCCCGTATCTGGGGCTCTTCGCCGCCCGGTCCGAGTACCTGCGGCGCATGCCGGGGCGCATCGTCGGCGAGGCATGCGACTCCGGGGGCCGCCGAGGCTACGTGCTCACGCTGCAGGCCCGCGAGCAGCACATAAGGCGCGAAAAGGCCACCTCGAATATCTGCACCGACCAGACCCTTCTTGCGATCGGGGCGGCGGTCTATCTTTCCTGGCTCGGCCCCCGGGGATTGGAGGATCTCGGAAGGCGGTGCTGGGGGGCGGCCCACTTTGCGGCCGGCGCCCTGTCGGAGGTGCCAGGCTGCTCGCTTGCCTACGACCGGCCCTTCTTCAAGGAATTCGCGCTGAAAGTCCCCGGCAGCGCGGCGGAGGTGGTCAGATTGCTGGCCGAGCGGGGCTTTCTTGCGGGCCCGGTGCTGGGCCCCGACGTTGTACTCGTCGCCGTTACCGAACTTCGCACTCCCGAGCAGATCCGGGAGCTTGCGGACTCTCTGAAAAAGGTCCTCTCATGACATTCGAGGCCAAGCAGATGGTGGCCGCGGCCCCCGCGGAGCCGATCTTCGAAAAGTCGGTCCCCGGCCGGCGGGCGTCGCAGTTTCCGCAGGGCGCCTTTCCCGGATCCTCCCCGGAGAGCTCGGTGCCGGAGCATCTGCTGCGCAGGGAGCCCGCCGGGCTTCCGGAAGTGTCGGAGCTGGACCTGGTGCGCCACTTCACCAATCTTTCCCGCAAGAACTGGGCGATCGACGTCGGGGCTTACCCGCTGGGATCGTGCACGATGAAGTACAACCCCAAGATCCACGACCAGATTGCAGCCCTGCCCGGCTTCCGCCGGCTGCACCCCTGGCAGGACGCCCGGCAGGCGCAGGGAGCTTTGCAGGTGCTGTGGGAACTGGAGAGGGCCCTGGCCGAGCTGACCGGTATGTCGCGGGTCACCTTCCAGCCTGCGGCCGGCGCCGCCGGGGAACTCGCCGCCCTGTTGATGATCCGCGCCTTTCACGAGGCGGCCGGGGATGCCCGCACCACGGTGCTGATTCCCGACTCCGCCCACGGCACCAACCCGGCCACGGTGACGCTGGCCGGCTACCGAACCCGCCAGATTCCTTCCAACGACAAAGGCCTGGTTGACCTGGAGGCCCTGAAGAAAGCCTGCGACGGCTCGGTCGCCGCTTTAATGCTGACAAACCCGAACACTCTGGGGCGGTTCGAGGAGGAGATCGAGGATGTGGCCGCGGCCGTCCACGGCGCCGGGGGCCTGCTGTACTACGACGGCGCCAACCTCAACGCGATCATGGGCGTGGTCCGGCCGGGGGACATGGGCTTCGACCTGGTGCACATGAACCTGCATAAGACGTTTACGACGCCGCACGGGTCGGGCGGGCCGGGATCCGGGCCCGTCGCCGCAGGGGAGCGGCTCGAGCGGTTCCTGCCGGCGCCGCTGGTCGGCCGGGACGAGTCCGGGAGATACTTTTGGGACCAGGACCGTCCCGATTCGATCGGCCGGGTTCACGGCTTCCACGGCAACTTCGCGGTCGCTCTGCGGGCATGGGCCTACATCAGGTGCCTCGGCGGCAGCGGGCTGCGGGAGGTCTCCGAGAGGGCGGTGCTGAACGCCGCCTACCTGCGCTCCCTGATCGAGGACGCCTTTCCTATGTCCCATCCGGGGCCGACCATGCATGAGTTCGTTTCGACCGCCCGTCCTTACAGGAACGCGGGGGTAAGAGCTTTCGACGTGGCCAAGCGCCTGATCGATTTGGGCTTTCACCCCCCGACGGTCTACTTCCCGAAGATAGCGGAGGAGGCCCTGATGATCGAGCCGACGGAGACCGAGTCAAGGCAGACCCTGGACGCGCTAGCCGGAGCGCTGCTTCAGATCGCGGCGGAAGCTCGGGAGAACCCCGACCTGCTCCGCCAGGCTCCGGTCACGACACCGGTGGGCCGCCTGGATGAGGCTACCGCGGCGCGAACCCCGCGGCTTCGCTGGTGGCCCGACGAGTAGAGCCGGGTAAAACGGCTCCTTCCAGCGCGAGCAGGAACTGCTTGAAAGCCAGACCCCCGCGGTAGCCGCCAAGGCCGCCGGTTCCAACTACCCGGTGGCAGGGGACGACTACCGGGATCGGATTGGAGCCCAGCGCATTGCCGGCGGCCCTGTGAGCGCCCGGACTTCCGGCGTCCGCCGCAATCTGCGCGTAGGTGCGCACCTGCCCGCAAGGAATTGCGATGGCGGCCTCCAGCACGGCCCGGGTAAAGCCGCGGGCATCGAGCCGGTAGCGATCCGGGTCAAAGGCAACCCCGCGCTTGAAGTAGTCGTCAAAGGCCCGCCGGGCGGCCCCTTCGGGGAGCAGAGGCAGTCGCTCGCCGCCGTCGAAGCCCACCGAGGTGATCCTGGAGTCGGAAATCGACATGGCCAGGGCCCCGGCGGGGGAGTCGTAGCGGAAGAGTCCGTTCATTGGGCGAGGGGATGGGCCGAGGCGGCCGTCAGCAGTTCGGCGTCGGAGACCTCGGTATATACCTGAATGGTGGCAAGGTTGGCATGGCCCAGTGCCGCCTGCAGCTGGCGGAGGTTGTAGGCGGGGCGCCCGGTGTCCGGGTCGGGACGAAGCCCCAGCGTTGCGAAAGTGTGGCGCAGGACGTGCACGCGCCCGCCCGGCCGGCGGGCTCCGGCGTGCCGCAGG
>JBOGWH010000228.1:0-2346 GCA_050692975.1 Actinomycetota bacterium
AACGGACATGCTCGTGGGCCTTGGGGTGGGCGCCGACGACTACATGACCAAGCCGTTTTCGCCCCGCGAGCTGGTGGCCCGGGTTCAGGCCCTGCTGCGGCGGGTCCAGAAGTTCCCGGTGGCTCCGGGGGCCCCTGTAGAACTGGGGGACCTCCATATTGATCCGGCGACAAGACGGGTGACCCGCTTCGGAGAGGCCGTGCATCTCACGCCGCTGGAATTCGACCTTCTTTACCGGCTGGCCTCGCGACCAGGTGTCGTGCACAGCCGGGAGAACCTGTTGCTTGAGATCTGGGGCTACCGTGACGGATCGGGAGCGCGCACCGTAGACGCCCACATCGGGGCGCTGCGTCGCAAGCTGGGTCCCGATGTCATCCGGACGATTCACGGAGTCGGCTACGCTCTGGAGGATGGCCTCGAGCGCTACGAGGTTTCGGCCCGTTAAGACCCTGAGGCCTCTCGACCCCCTCAACTCCATCAAGACCAAGCTCGGGGTCGTCATCGTTGCCTCGGTCGGGGTCACGGTTCTCGTCCACACCGTCGGGGTTCGATTCGGGGTGCCTCTTTTTGTGCTGGCCTTCGTCTCGGGAGTCCTCTCATTGCTGATGATCCAGGTGCTGGCCCGCGGCATGACATCGCCGCTGCGCGAGATGGCCAAAGCCGCGAAGAAGATGGCGCGCGGGGATTACTCGCAAACGGTCACGGCCACCTCCCGCGACGAGGTGGGCGACCTGGCCAGGGCGTTCAATGCGATGGCCGCCGAGCTGGCCGAGGTGGACCGGATGCGCAGGGATCTCGTGGCCAACGTTTCGCACGAGTTGCGAACTCCGATCAGTGCCCTTCAGGCCATTCTCGAAAACCTGGTGGACGGAGTCGAGCCCCCCGATCCGGCGACCCTGCGGACGATGCTCGGCCAGGTCGAGCGGCTCGGCAGGCTGGTGTCCCAGCTGCTGGATTTGTCCCGGCTCGAATCGGGGGCGGTTCCGCTCCAGAAGACGACCTTCAAGCTGGAGGATGTTTTCGATCAGACCGTCCGGGAGGCCAACCTGGCCGGCCACGATGTAAAAGTGGAGACGAGGGTCGAGCCCGGCGGTCTTACCGCCGAAGGCGACCCGGAACGCATGCATCAGGTCATTGCCAACCTTCTCGATAACGCGATCCGGCATTCCCCCGACGGCGGCACCGTGATCCTGGGGGCCTCCAACGGATCGGGTGGCGTCACCATCGAGCTTTCCGACGAGGGGCCTGGAATCCCGCAGATCGAAGCAACCCGCGTCTTCGAGCGGTTCTACCGGTCCGACTCCGCCCGCTCCTCCTCCGAAGGGGGAACGGGGCTGGGGCTGGCAATCGCAAAGTGGATTGTCGATATGCACGGCGGCGAGATCCGAGCCGAGCCCGCTAAACCGCAAGGCTGCCGGATGGTGGTGGTCCTGCCCGGGTCTGCAAGTTGACCAGAGTAGATGGATAGAATCTCCCTGACTACAGAAAGGCGGGCCGATGGCGGATCTCGATAGAAAAGGGGGCCTTGCCCGCAAGGTTGCGGCGTTGGCCCTGGGCGCGCTTGCCGCCAAGATTGCCCTCATGGCGGTGGAAAAGGTCTGGACTAAAGGGTTCGGCCGGGACATTCCGGAAATGACCGATGAGGAGTCTCTGGGAAGAAAGATCGCCTGGATCGGTCTAACCGCGGCGGCCGTCGGTATGGCCCGCGAAGCCGCCCGCTCCATTACGGCGCCGAAGACCCCGACCGCTTAAAGCGCCCGGCGCCACCCGGTTAATCGCGGGCGTTAAGCTTTATTGCTCATGGCAGACGTAATTTCGGTAGGCATGCTCGGCTGCGGGATAGTCGGTTCCGCCGTGGCCCGGCTTTTGCACGAGCACGCCGAAGAGATAACCGAGCGGGTGGGCGCCCGCGTAGAGATCAGGAAGGTCGCGGTGCGCAACCTCGGCAAGAGCCGAGACGTCCCTCTCGACAGATCGCTTTTCACCGGCAACCCCCACGAGGTCACCTCGGACCCCGACATTCAGGTGCTTGTGGAAGTCATGGGGGGGATCGAACCCACCCGGACGCTGCTGCTGGAAGCGATGCGCTCCGGTAAGCACGTTGTAAGCGCCAACAAGGAATTGATCGCCACTCTTGGGCGGGAGCTTTTCGACGAATCGGAGGCGTCGAGGGTCGACCTCTATTTCGAAGCAGCCGTAGCCGGAGGCATCCCGATCATCCGGCCGCTCAAGGAATCCCTTGCCGGAGAACGCATCGACAGGGTGATGGGAATCGTCAACGGAACGACGAACTACATCCTGACCAGGATGTCGGAGGCCGGCCTGGAGTTTGGTGAAGCCCTGGCC
>JBOGWH010000229.1:0-1310 GCA_050692975.1 Actinomycetota bacterium
GTCGACGATCTCTTCGGCCTGAACAAGCTCGGCACGACTCTGGAGCCCGCCTGATGGCCGGCGACGAAAGCAGGCTCGACCGGGAACTTATCGAGTTGCTCAACGAGCTTCGCGTAGCCCTGCCGGGCGTCCAGGTCCTGTTCGCATTCCTGCTGACGGTCCCCTTCTCCCAGCGCTTTGAAAAGTTGACGATGGGCTACCGGTGGGTTCTGTTCTCTGCCCTGGCTTCTGCGGCGCTTTCATCTCTGCTTTTGATTGCTCCCAGCGCGCACCATCGCCTCCGATTCCGCGAGCACGACAAGAAGTACGTGCTACGGACCGCCAACCGGCTGGCCATCGCGGGCACCGTTTTTCTTGCATTGGCCATGACGCTGGTCGTGTACCTGACCACCGCGCTGGTAATAGGCCCCGGCGACGCCCCCGCGGCGGCCGCGATCACAGGTGGGCTTTTTGTCTGGATCTGGTACGGGATCCCCTTGACGAGAAGCCTGCGAAAAGGTGGGTAGAGCCGGGCAGGAGTTACGCCTTTTGAGCGGTCCTGCCCGTAAACCCGGTACCTCGTTACGAAGCCCTGCGCCTCCTGCGTGCTCCCGCCGCGAGCCCGAACGCGAATGCCCCGAGGCCAAGCCCGACAACCGTGGTCATCATCGCCGCCTGCGGGATTGCGTTGTCGGTGCTTCCGGCTGCGGCATCGATGGCGCCCAAATCACCGGACGGACCAAAACCGCTCCACAGGTCCGCTGCCTGGCGGGTTTCAGCCGCCGGGGCGGAGGTCGTGACGGTAAACGGCGCCCGGGCGACTCCGCTGCTGCCCACCGCCATCAGAAAGTTGACCTCGGAAGAGGAGGCGGGGATGGTCACCGTGGCCGAGAAGTAGCCCGAAGCGTCTGCGCCGACCTCGGCCAATTTGGCGCCGTCGAGACCGTTCCAGCGGATGTCAACCTGAGAACCCGCTGCGACTCCCTCGCCTTTAATAACCACCTGGCTGCCCACGGGGCCTGCCTGAGGAGAAAGGGCGATCACCCTGGTTTGGGCAGTGCAAGCCCAGGCCACCGACGCCAAGGCGCCAACTAGCAGGGTGCCTGCGAGTGTTCCGGCCCAGATCCTTCGAGAATTCAGCTTCATTTCAACTCCTCATCTTGGTTTTTGTTCCTGGCCCATTGTGCCTCTCGAATCTCCCCGAATCAATATGCAATAACTTCCATTGCGCCCAAGTCAGTAGGCTTGCTGGGGTCTTGGCCTGACCGATTGCCTGCCCGCGGAAGCTGAAGCCATCAAACAGCCCAGACTGAACAGGCCCAGGGCAGCAG
>JBOGWH010000230.1:0-8760 GCA_050692975.1 Actinomycetota bacterium
GGCCGGATAGGCCCACGGTCACGCCGGTCGCCAAAAGGGCGACGCCTGCCGCGGCCGTGGGTGACGCTTTGGGAGCCGCAGCCTCGACGGTGTCCGCAGCCGGGCCGTCAGAAGAAAAGCCGCTCCACAGCCCGTCGGAAACCGCGGTCTTGGCGGCGGAGCCGGGCTCAACGATCTGGATGGCGGTGCCGGCCAGGCGGCTGGTCCCCGAGGTCAGGATTAGGTAGTAAACGCCGGGGGAAGCCTGAGGAACCGTCACGCTTGCCGAGAACATCTGATCGCCGTTGACGGTGACGGTCGCCAGGATCGGGCCGTTGGCGGTGTTCCAGCGGACGGATACCGGACCGGAGGCCGTACTGCGGCCTTCAACGCCCACCTTGCCAAGGGCGACCGCTTGAACCTGGGTTGTGTTTCGCTCAGTTGCCGGGCGATTGCGGACCAGCGGCGTGATGTAGCTCTGGCCTGTGCAGGCCCATGCGTAGGCCGAGACACCTACAAAGGCGACTGCGAGGACCGCTGGCACTACTCTGGAAAATCGTTTCATTTCTACCTCCAATCATCTTACTTGCCGGCCCGGCCTGCAGGTCACCGGGGCGCAAGATTTGTTCACCATCATGGTGAGCCACAGAATCCGCCGAGTAAATACGTTGTTTGTAAAATTCGGAGGTCTTTCGGGACCCATCTGTCAATGGCCATCGGGGTGGGGGTCCTCAAAGCACTTAATCGGACGCCAATTTCTTATTTACTTCCTGCACTGTTCCCGGGATCATGGAAGTCGATGGGCCCGAAGGGGAGATCTCACTGACCGCCTGGAATCGGCTTGGCGCCGCTTCCGTATTGTGCTGGGCTGCGCTCCAGGCGGTTACCGCGGCCTCACCCGCGGTGGGGACCTGGCGAAGCTTTCCTGGGCCTCCGATCCCGCTTACTGCGAACTTCACCTTGACTCCTCTAGCAGACGGAAGGGTGCTGCTTGCCGGAGGGTCCACCGGAGAGTCCCTCAGTGTAGAAGATGCATTTGCCCTCGACCTCGTGGCACGACGCTGGAGCCGGGTCGAGTCAATGAGGGTGCCCCGGGCTTACCACCACGCAACCAGGCTGTCGGACGGCCGCGTCCTGGTGACCGGAGGATCAGACCAGAAGACCGGAGAGCTATTTGATCCCGTGGCGGGGGATTGGTCCGACGCAGGCCCTGCTGAGATCGGCGTCTCTGAGGGAACTTCGACACTGCTGGAGGATGGAAGAGTTTTGTTCGTCGGGGGCACTTCCGGCGGACACGCCAATTACAGTCGGGAGGCGTCGGTATACGATCCGCGCTCAAGGCGGGTGTTTCCAGCGGCCCCCATGGAACTGGCTCGTGCCAATCAAACTGCGACCTTGCTCGCGGACGGCAGAGTGCTCGTAGCCGGCGGCAGGGGGTCGTCTCATGATGACAGCCGCCCGGATGCCGCGATTTACGATCCCCGCCTAGACGCATGGATGCCGGCGGCTTCTTTGATGCAAACCGGCCGCGCTCTTCACACCGCTACCGGCTTGCCGGATGGCAGGGTGATGCTTGCGGGAGGGACCCAGACTCTGATCGGGGCCCGCCCCGACAAGATAGTCGCATCAGCCGACATCTTTGACCCGCAGTCCACGGCATTCACTCCAGCATCGTCGCTTAGAGTCGGCCGGGATCTTCATGCGGCGTTTCGGCTCCCTGACGGCTCGGTCATGGTAGTGGCCGGCTTCACCGGCCCGAAGCGCGTACAGGATCCCGTAGCGGTTTCTTCCTCCGAGATCTACGATCTGGGCGCCGGCAGATGGAGGCAAGGGCCCCCCCTGGACAGGGCCCTTGCCTTCGTGCAGAGCGTGGTCCCGCAAGGCCCTCGCTGCGGGCGCGACTGCGGGAAGCCACTGATCGTGGCCGCCGGGCGCGAGCCGGGGTCGCATAAGCCGGTCTCCATCACGTTGCTGCTCGACCCCACCCCGGCCTCTCGCCCTGGCCTTTCGCCGTCGCGTTCCGGCGGGCTGATGCCCGTCGCCGTGGCGGGGTTGGCAGCGGTACTGATCGTGCCGGCAGTGGTGGCGGCGAAGCGCCAGCGACGCGCGGCACAGGGAGGTCCCAAAAGCCCTTAGCCATGCCTTTTGCCGTATTGCTGCGGTATTGCGGAGTAGGCATCATTGATGCAGGGCACCGGGCGCATCGAGGCTTGGCGGAGGGTTCATGTACAAACCACTTCATTTCAACTTCAAAATGGCTCTTTTGGCCGGGGCGGTCGCGGTTGCGGGCGTCGGCGGCGTTCTGTCGTTCCCTGAGGAGGTGGCCGGTCCCAGGGCTGGCTCTGGCGCGGAGGCCGGCGCCGGAGATCTTGCATACCCTGCCCGCTGGGAAGCTCCCTTGAAAGCCGGTGCTTTCAGACTGCCGCTCGGCTTTGAAAAAAACACCCCGCAGCCTGGCTCCCCCTTTGACTTCGTTGCCCACCTTCCCGGGCGGTCCGTGCGTCTTGCGCCGTCCCGGGTGGAGGTGTCTGTGGCTAAAGACGTTTTTGCCATCGACTTGGTGGGGGCAAGGCGGGATGTGCCCGGTGAAGCCGCCGGCCCATCGACGGGAGTCACGAACTACCTGGTCGGGAATTCTCCCGCCGGCTGGGTAACGGGGGTCGAGCGATTCTCCAGGGTTCGCTACCGCCGGGTCCTGCCCGGAATCGACGTCGTCTACTATGACAGCGGGGGCAATCTCGAGTACGATTTCATCCTGGCGCCGGGCGCCGACCCGTCAAGAATCCGGATGCGATTCGGAGGCCAAGAAGCTCTAAGTCTGGACCGCCGCGGAAATCTTGTGCTGTCCGCGGGGTCCTCGAGGATGATTCAAAACCGCCCGATCGCCTTTCAGACGGTCGGCGGGCAGCGCCGGCGCGTCGACGCGGGCTACGTCAAAGATGGACCTGCCGGAGTGGCCCTGCGGCTGGGACGTTACGACCGAAACCGGCCCTTGATCGTGGATCCGCTGCTCCAGTATGCAACCTACTTCGGGGCAGCCGACCATGAGTTTGGACGTGCCGTTGCAGCAGATTCTTCCGGCTCGGCTTATGTCGCCGGGGGGTTTGCGCTGGATAGGGATCCGCTTGACTATCCCTCTCGCCCCCGAACGGTAGTCGGCTCGCCGCAACTGTTTGCTGCCAAGTTCGCCCCCGACGGGAAGTCTCTCGAGTACCTCACGTACTTCGGGGGAAGCACCAGGCTTCTGCCGAGCACCAGCACCGACAACCTTCAAGCCCTAGCCGTTGCCGGCGCTTGTTCCTCCCAATGCAGCCTCTACGTGGTCGGCACGACAAACTCTGCGGACTTTCCGACCACTGCCGGCGCGTATAGCAAGGCCTGTCAATGTTCAGGGACGGACATCGACGTCTTCTTGACCGTACTCGGCCCCAACGGCGCCCTTGAGTACTCAACCTTTCTCGGGGGCGGGACCAGCGAGCAGGTATATGCGGTTTCGGTGGATAACTCGGGGGATGCCTTTCTAGCCGGATCTACCGTTTCCGAGAACTTCCCGGTGACAGCGGGGGCGGTCCAGCCGTTCTGCGTTCCCAGAGCCAGTGGCGGTCCTTCCTCGGCGCCGGAGTGTTGGTCGGCTGCGTTTTTGACCAGAATCCGCCCTGGCGCCGTTGGGCCCGCGGGGCTCGTTTACTCCACGTTTCTGGGCGGCGCCCGAAATACAGAGAATGGCCAGCCTGACGTCGGCTTGACGGTAACGGTGGCCGGCGAGGAAGTCTACGTTGCAGGGCTCTCGAGCGCTAAGACGCTGCCGCTGGATCCCAAGGACGATGCGACCTCGGGTCCGGGTCGGAGGGGGTTCGTCACCAAGCTCAGGGCAATCCCTGCCGGGCCCTTGTCTTTCGTCAAGACATTTCCCTGGACGTTCGACGACGATGAATCCGTGAAAGCGGCCCGCTATTGTTTTACCCCACGTTGCAAGACTTATTCGCCAAGAATTCCTCTGGTTTTGAGTTCCGGCGCCGCGTATTTGGGCACCCAGGATGGGATCTACCCCCTCGACGAGCTCGACGGGACAAACTCCCTAGGTGACCGCCTGCCGCTGACTTATGACGGCCAGCCATTCGTGATCGATTCTCTGGATGAGATCCTGGTTGTTGGGAACCCTATCCGGAGATTCGGCATTGACGGAGGCTTGAGGGGTACGGTCGCCTTTCCAATGCGGGGCGAGTTCCAGGACATGACCACCGACGGCGCCGGGGGCCTGTATATCGCCGGAAAGGTAAGAGCCGACCCCGACGATCCCGCAAGCCATCCCGAACCGGTGCCCGATTCGCAGGCAGGCTTCCAAAAGGACTACGGGGGAGGTTGGGACGCCTACCTGCTGAAGTACTGGAGCCCGGCGGACCTGGCGGTTGCTCAGGCGGCGGTGCCTTCGGAAAAGGCTCGTGAGGCGTCGCAGGTCACCTTTACGGTCAGCGTCGAAAACCGCGGCCCTGAGGACGCATCGAATGCCTCGGTCACCGACCGGCTTCCTACCGGGGTGGTCCTTCAGCAGGTGATCAGCTCTCAAGGCGATTGCACAACCCCGGCGGCGGAGGTGATCTGCACTCTTGGAAGGCTCAATGCCGGCGCAAGCGCGACTATCCAGGTAAAGGTGATCCCCGAGCTTCCGGGCGCCATTACAAACCTGGCCAGGGTCGATTCGGACATGCCGGACCCGGCGCTCGATAACAATTCCACCACGCTCACTCTGCCGGTTGAGTGCGCCGCATGCGCTCCTCCCCCCCCGCTGCCCCTGATAGAGAGGCTCGACCCGAATTCCGGCCCGGTTGCCGGAGGGACCGCCGTAGCGATATCCGGCAAGAATCTCGCTCAGGCTTCGGTCGTGAAAGTTGGAGGTGTTGAGGTTGCCGAATTATGCGCTCCGCAGGCTTCGCAAGCGCCCTGCCTATTGCCGGTTACCGATCAACTGGTCAGGATCGTCACCCCTGCCGCTGCGGCAGCCGGCCCGGTGCATGTCCGGGTTACGACCCCCGCCGGAACATCGCCGGAAGGCCCGTCGGACGTATTCACCTATGTAGCGCCGCCGGCTCCGATCCGGCCGCCGGACGGTGAGCCCCTGCGATCCGCTGGACCGGCTTCTGCCTCGCGGGGATTGTCGCTCGGGCTGCCTGCAGGCCCCGGGGTGGGCGGTCCGGCATCGGCGCCGGTCACCGGCCCCGTCCTTCAGGCCTCGGCAGGCCCCGGCATCGGCGGGAGCGCAGCCGGTCAAGCCGCTCATGGAGAAGCCCTGCAGCTCGGCGTCAAGCAGTCGGGGGCGGGGCTTGCGGGAGCAGCGGCGGGGCAAGAAGCAGAACCGGATCCGGCCCCTGGTTTCCGCATATACCAAATGTCGTCTCTCGACAGAGGGGATGGGCCAGCCATTCTGGCCGCATCGGCGCTCGCAGCGGGGATGGCTTGCTTTGTCCTTGGGATCTCTCGACGGCGAAAGGCTCCGGCGAGTGCGTTCGGGATAGCCCGTTAGGCAGGCCCTGAGGTCTCAAAAGACCTTTCTGGCCCTGTTAGTCCCGACGAGGATTTATGAACATTTCATTCTTACCCATGACCAAATCGTTCCATCTGCCTAGTTGACACTAATGCTGTGCTCCTGAGCGTCCCGGCTGGTGCGGATCATTCGATCAGTTCAATAGGCACGTTCATTTGTCGCTTTTCACCGGGATGGGACCACCTGATTTTCACAAGCATGGGACCACCCCCGCAGGGTTGGCCGACTGAACAGATCTTATTAGTTCCCTGTGAGAGATGGGAGCGGTTGTTGGCAAAAAGAGGAGAAAACGGGGCCGTGAAATCGCTGTAGAGCTTCGAAGGACAAAGGGGTCGGCATAGTTGTTCCGGCAATGCGGCATCAAGGCGCTTTCCTTCCTGGCTTTTGCCGGCGGCGGTAAGATTCGCCCTCGACGACGAGTTCATAGGCGGCTGACTGCAGACGGTCGACGGCGCTTTGCGCAAGCAGCGGATCTGCCATGACCCCCAGCCATTCAGAAGGGTCTCTGTTGGAGGTGGCCACGGTCGAAGACCTAAGGTGCCTTTCCACGACAATCTCGTAGATGTCCTGGGTCTCGGTTGGGTCAAAGGAGTGAAGGCCAAAGTCGTCGAGTATCAATAGGTCCACTCTGATCAGCTTCTTTATCTCCGACTCATAGCTTTGATCCAGGCGGGCTGCCTTAAGACGCTTTAGCATGCGGTCGGTCCGGTAAAACATCACCGAGCATCGGCGCCGGCAGGCGACATAGCCCAAAGCATTGGCCATGAAAGTCTTGCCTACTCCCACCGGCCCCATGATGAGGCGGCAAAGACGACTGCCCGAGCAGGCCCTTCATGCCGCGAATCGTCCCGGTCGCATCGTCGACCTCGATCTCCGATTCCGGGTGATTGGGGACCCTTAAGCGCATCGCCTTTCCTCCGCAGATACGTCCCGGCACACACTTATACTCACAACCCACGCACCTTCCTGCGATTCGAGTCTAGTGGCGCGGAGGCGACCGATAAACGACCATTCCGACTACAACAATCCGGCAGGAGACTCCCCGCCGTTGGCCGTGCCCGATCCCACCGGGGACTCCCCGCCGTTGGCCGTGCCCGATCCCACCGGAGACACCCCACCGGTGATCATGCCCGATCCCGAAGACGAGCCCGTCCCGATTG
The DNA here is from genome assembly GCA_050692975.1 of Actinomycetota bacterium. Classification (GTDB taxonomy): domain Bacteria; phylum Actinomycetota; class CADDZG01; order JAHWKV01; family JAHWKV01; genus JBOGWH01. Next base: position 6,682 of record JBOGWH010000230.1, read on the forward strand.
CAGCATCCAGGTTCGCCCGCCGACCGAGATCGGACACCGCCCCAAGACAACCCGTTGAATTTCGATGGGCCCGCCGCGACTGGGTGATCATCGTCTTGCTGGTGGCCCTGGCCGCGGGCCTCAGGTTCCCCAGGCTGGACCAGCCGTCCAAGGTCGTGTTCGATGAGACGTACTACGCAAAGGATGCCTGCCTGTATCTGGGCCGCAGCCCGGAAAGCTGCCGGGTCGACCAGTCGACCGAGCAGTCCTACGTACATCCGCCGCTGGGCAAGTGGCTGATCGCCCTGGGCATAGCCGGCTTCGGGTACAACTCCCTGGGCTGGCGGTTCTCGGCTGCAGTCGTCGGAACCCTTCTGGTGGTGCTGGTGTTCGTTATGAGCCGGAAGCTGTTCCTTAACCGATGGGCCGCCGGCGCTGCCGGATTTTTGGCCGCCACCGACTTTCTGCTAATTGTGCAGAGCCGGATTGCCATGCTCGACATCTTTCTGGCGTTCTTTGTCATTGCGGGATTTACGTTGTTGTGCTTCGACCGCGCCCGCGTGCTGGATCTGAGGGCCGCAACAGGGTCTCCGGCAAGGATCAAGTACACGCCCCGTCGGGCCTCCTGGCTCGATGATTCCGAAGCGGCGGCGGCTCCGGACGAAAAGGTGATTCTCGATGGCCCCCCTCCGAAAAAGGCCCGCCGTCGGGGGATGTGGCTGCGGTACGCGGCAGGAACTTGCTTTGGCCTGGCCGTCGCCGTGAAGTGGTCCGCGGTGTGGGCGCTGCTCGCCGGATTCCTGATGGCCTGTTTCTGGTCATCGGGGCTGCTTCGTAGTCTTTCCGGGCGCAAACTTCCCGATAACCCCACCTCCTGGCTGCGCGAGCTCGGCGGCACTTTGGCAGCATTGGTGCTGGTTCCCTCTCTGGTGTACCTGGCCGTGTACGTGCCCTATTACGTCGACCGGGCCGGCGATGAATGCGCCTATACGGTCCCCCCGGAGCGGGACCATCGGCTCTTCGGTGAAGGATTCCTCGGCCTGCACGCGGGCAAGTGTGTCGAGGGAGTCGCGGGGGCCGCGCTGTCGTTCGCCGACCTTCAGGACCGCATGCTGGACTACCACCTGAACCTCACGGCCAAGCATTCCTACCAGTCAAGGGCGTGGACCTGGCCGCTGGTGCTGCGCCCCGTCGCCTACTTCTACGAAACGCCGGGAGGCAAATCCAAACATATCCTCGGCTTCGGCAATCCGATCACCTGGTGGGCGGCGCTGGGCGGGGCGGTCTGGCTTGCCGCCCGTGGCCTCAGGAAGTGGGCGCCGGAGCGAGTCGTCCTGGCCGCATGGGGAGCCCAATACCTGCCCTGGTTGACGGTCTCCCGGCCGCTGTTCTTTTTCTACATGACCCCGGTGGTGGCGTTCATGATGATGGGCCTGGCGGGAATGCTTGCCTGGGCCCGCAACTCGAGCAAGGTGATGCGCAGACTTGTGTACGCATACCTGTTGGTCGGTGTTGTCCTCGCCACCTTTTACTTCTATCCCGTATTCGCCGCCGTCGGCCTGCAGCCCGACTTATGGCAAAGCCGGATGTGGATCAAGGCGTTCGATTGCGGTCGGTACAGGTGCGGATGGATCTAACCCGATGCTTGCAACCCCCCGGAAACGCCTGATACTTTGGGCAGCGTGACTTCCCGGCCCGGGCGCCGGCCGCCCGCGGCGATGCTGGCCATGGCGCTCTCGACAATCATCCTTGCCGGTTTGCTTATGCCGGTCCCCTCGTTTGCCGCCACGCCCGCCCCGGACCCGGAACTGGATGCCATCCGGGCGCGGCTGGCCAGAGCCAACGAACAGACCGCGAGTGTGCTGAACGAATTGAAATCTTTGGATAACCGGATCTACCGGGCGGGCAAAGACATCGCCGGCGGCGAGCGCGAGGCCGCCGAACTTCAATCGGAGATTCGCTCCGCCGAGGCTAAAACCGGTGAGCTGGAGGAAAAGATCCGCCAGACCACCAAGACCCTGAATGCCCGGGCGGCCAGCATCTACAAGCACGGGCCGTCTTCCATCCTCGCCCCACTGTTTACCGCCCGGTCCTGGTCGG
>JBOGWH010000231.1:0-3683 GCA_050692975.1 Actinomycetota bacterium
CGACAGCGGCTCCGCGCCCGTCACTTCGACGGGGGCATTGCCGCAGTTGATCAGAAAGCCCGACAGCACCAGGGCTTTCCGGCCCATCTGAATCGAAACCGGGGGGCGTCCCTGCGGGAGGATGGAGTGGCCCTCGAGGGCGGCCAGCGGCCCGAAATCCGGATTGTGATGATGGCAGATCACACGATTGTTGCGTTCCGCGACGACGACCAGGCCGGCGGTTGCCGCGGTCACCGCCAGCACCAGCGCCCCGGCCGCTCGCGCCGTCACCGCAAGGGCCGGAAAAGCCCGGCCGGACGCCAGGCCCAGCAGCAATGCGGCGGCGAGCAGTTCGAAAGCCGCCGCAGTCAGGTCCGGGGCCCCCGGCGGCTCCACGATTCCCGCCCGCAGACCTACCGGCACTCCGGCGGTCCTGGTGATGGCCCAAAGCCCGATTATCGAAAGGCTGAAGGAAGCCACCGCCAGGTAGAAGCCCCGGCTTCTCGGCTTCAGCAGCATGATGCCTGCTACAAGCTGCGCAGTTCCAGTGAGCAGGAAGAACCAGCCGTACAGGGCGGCATCCTCGAAATGAATCGGGGCATGGACGAGATGGATCGCCGCAGCCCCCAGGACCAGCACACCGGCGGAGATTCGGACCAGTACCTCAGTCTCGACCCCGGATAGCCGGGCGGCGTCCTTGCTCACCCCGATTGCTTTTCCAGCAGTTGTTCGATCTGGTCTTCGAGCAGGGCCTTGTTTATAGCCCCGAGGACCTTGATGTTCCCGCGTTCTCCGAGCAGAGTTCCCGAGTTGACCGATGCAAAGGTGTACCGGTGGTCCAGGAAGAAGGTTTCCGGCATTCCCCTGACCCCGAATCCCCGGTAAGCCTCGAGGTCGACATCCCGCAGCATCGGGAAGGTTAGGCGATGCTTGCTCACGAACTCGGCCGCGTCCTCGGTCGAATCCTGCACGTTAATCCCGATAAAGCGCACACCCTTTTTTTCGTGGGCCTCGTATGCGGCCTGAAGCACGGGCGCTTCCTCTATGCACGGCCCGCACCAGGAGGCCCAGAAGTTAACGACCACGGGATGACCCTTGAGCTCGGCGCTGCTAAGCCGCCCGCCTCCGAGAACCGGCAGATCGAAGGCTGGAGCCGGCTTCCCGGCGAGGTCCCGGTCCGGGGCCTGCCTCAGAAGGCCCAACGTGAGCAGAGCAATGAAGGCGATTGGAATTATCACGAAGGCAAGGATCCGAATCTGCTGTTGCCGCACCGCACGGATGGTAAACGACGCCGCCCGGCTTCGTTTTTCGGCGTCGGCCTGCGGGTAGTTCTATATCAAGGGTCGGAGCAAAAGAAAGGGAGGATCATCATCGAAATCGGCTACGCACTTTCCAGCGAGGAGCAGGGTCCCAACAACTTGGTCCGATGGGCCACCCTGGCGGAACAGGCGGGGTTCTCGTTCGCGTCGATCTCGGATCATTATCATCCCTGGATCGACAAGCAGGGCCACAGCGCCTTCGTCTGGGGTGTCATCGGAGCCATATCGCAGGTTACCGAGCGGCTGGGCCTCGGAACCGGGGTAACCTGCCCCCTGATCCGCACCCACCCGGCCATCATTGCGCAGGCCGCTGCCACCTCGCAGGCACTCATGGGGGGACGGTTTTATCTGGGGCTGGGCACCGGCGAGAACCTCAACGAGCACATACTTGGCGGCAACTGGCCTTCCTCCGATCTCCGCCTGAACATGCTGAAGGAGGCGATCGAGGTAATCCGCAAGCTCTGGGAAGGCGATGAGGTAACCCACCGAGGCAAATACTTCACCGTCGACCACGCCCGGGTTTACTGCGTGCCCCAAAAGCGCCCTCCGATCATGGTGGCCGCGGCCGGACCTAAGGCGACCGAGATGGCCGCCAAGCTCGGCGACGGCCTTATCGCCACCTCCCCCGATGGGGAGCAAGTCGAGGCTTTCGACCGGGCCGGCGGCAAAGACAAGCCGAAGTACGGAATGGTGCATGTCTGCTGGGCCCCCGACGAGCAGTCGGGAGTGAAGACGGCTCTGGAGTACTGGCCGAACACGGCCCTGAAGGGAGAACTCGGTCAGGAACTCCCGCTGCCGCGCCATTTTGAGCAGGCCGCCGGCATGGTCACCGAGGAGGACATCTCGTCAAAGATGGTCTGCGGGCCCGACCCCGGGCGTCACATCGACGAGATAAGGCAATACGAAAAGGCCGGCTTCACCCACGTGTACGTCCACCAGGTTGGCCCCGACCAGGAAGGCTTTTTCAACTTCTACCGCGATAAGGTCCTGCCAGCGCTCTAGGCCGCGTTACTTGCGCTTTTTGTCTTTCGAGGGGGCCGGCTTCCCGGCGGCCACCGGTGAGATACCGCGCTCGGCCAGCGCTTCCATAAAGTCTTCGCGGATCACCGACGCCTCCGCGGAGTCGGCGCCGAGAGCGGCTCTGGTCAGCGCCTTCATGCCGGCGGAGTTGCGAATTGATTTCAGGTCGGCGCCGCTAAACCCGTCGGTAAGCCCGGCAATCTCGGCGAAGTCGACGTCGTCGCCGGTGGCAACCTCCCGGCAAAGCACCTCCATCAACTTCATCCGGCCTTCCAGATCCGGCGGGGGAACCTCAATCGGTGCAAGGCGGCGCTCCCGCACCGCTTCATCGATGATGTCCGGCCGGTTGGTCGCACCCACGAGCAGAACTCCGGTGCCGGTATGAAGGCCGTCCAACTCTCTCAGAAACTGAGAGACCACCCTTTCTTCCCAGGGGGCCGATGAATCGGTCTGCCGGCGCTTGAGCAGAGCGTCGATCTCATCGATGAAGATGATCGAAGGACGGTTGCTGCGGGCCCGGCTGAACAGCTGGGCAACCTTCTGCTCGGACTCGCCGACCCATTTGGAAAGCAGGTCGGCGGCAGACTGTTCGTAGAAGGAGGCCTTTGTTTCCGTGGCCAGAGCTTTGGCGATGGTGGTTTTCCCCGTCCCCGGAGGGCCGTAAAGAAGTATTCCGGCGGGAGGCGCGACGCCGAGCTTTCGGCCGAGCTCGGGCTTCTGGAATACGAGAAGGATCTCCTGTAGCCGTTTGCGGATGGCGGCCGGAAGGATCACGTCCTCCCAGGAAACCTGGTCCTCGTAAGTCTGCGCCCGGTCCTGACCGGAGCGCGCCTCGATCTCGGCGAGCAGTTCCTCCTGGCCCAGCGGGGTACCCGCCGACAGCGCTCTCTCTGCGGCGCCGGCGACCATCGAGGCCAGCGCGGCCCCGCTGCGGCCCGAGGTCCGGTGTCCCACCTCCTCCAAGTCGATGCCTTCGAAGTCCACCTGCAGGCCGCTTCGCTGGAGTTGAACTTCGATCACCTTTTTCCTGGCCTCCAGGTCGGGCAGTGGGACGGCGATCCTCACATCAAAGCGCCCTTCGCGAAGCGCCGGGTCGAGGTGGTCGAGAGTGTTGGTTGCGGCCATGATGATCAGTCCGGGCACCCTGCGGTACTCCTCCAGGCTGTTGAGTAGCTGGGTGACGACCTCACGCTGGTCGGCGGTCAAGCCGGATCCCTCGCGCTTCGGCGCGATCGCATCGATCTCGTCCAGAAAAAGCAGGCAGGGCGTGGACTCCGCCGCCCGGGCGAAAAGCTCCCGAAGCTTCTTGGCAGGCTCGTGCAGATATGCAGACGCAATGGCGGCGGGTGAGAAACGTATGAACCT
>JBOGWH010000232.1:0-4355 GCA_050692975.1 Actinomycetota bacterium
TTCGGCGGGGGAACCGGGGTGTCGGCCGCCTTCGAGATTGCCGCGGATGGTCCGGAGGTGACGGTCGTGTTCGGGCCTTCGGGCTCGGGTAAGACGACGCTTCTGCGGTGCATCGCCGGTCTGGAGCGCCCCGATGCCGGGAGGATCTCGTGGGGGTCCGAGGTCTGGTCCGATGCGCAAGAAAATAGATGGCTGCCTCCCCGCAACCGCAGAGTCGGGCTGCTGCATCAAGACCCTGCTCTCTTCCCCCGGCGAAGCGTGGAGGGCAATGTGGCCTACGGCCTTCGCCGGATGCCGGCCTCCGAAAGGCGGCTGCGGGTCGGCGAGATGGTCGAGGCGTTCGGGATCACCCAGCTGGCTTCCCGGCGACCCGCCCAGCTGTCCGGGGGGGAGAGGCAGCGGGTGGCGCTGGCGCGAGCAGTGGCCCCCCGGCCGCGATTGCTCTTGCTCGACGAACCCATTTCGGGGCTGGACGCGCCGGCCCGTGAAAGCCTTCGGGGGGAGCTTCGCCGGCTGCTGCTGGCTTCGGGGATCCCGAGCATTCTGGTGACCCACGACCGCTCCGAGGCGCTGGCCCTGGGCGACCGCATGATCGTGCTGATCGACGGAGCCGTTCGCCAGGTGGGTCCGGTGGAAAGAGTGTTCGCCAACCCCGCGGACCCACAGGTGGCCCGGGCCGTGGGGGTCGAGAATGTGTTGCGGGGCAGGATCACCGGCCACGGCGACGGCGTGGTTGTTGCCGAGGTCGCCGGCCGGCGCCTTGTCGCGGTTGATCCGGGTTTACAGAAGGGAGACGTGCTCGTCTGTATCCGGGCCGAGGAGGTCATGCTGCGGCTTCCCGAAAGGGGCGCCGCCGGCAGCGCGCGAAACCATCTTGAAGCCACCGTGACCGAGGTGCTCCGTGACGGTCCTCTCTACCGGGTCCGCATGGACTGCGGCTTCGCCCTCGACGCCTTGGTGACCGCCCAGGCCGTAGATGAACTGGGACTCGCGGCCGGAACGCAAGTGGACGCCGTCGTTAAGGCCCCGTCCATACACTGCATTCCGCATCCCCACTAAGCTCTCGGGTGTTCCTGTCTAAGGCCCCGGAGGCAGAATCAGGCGGGGACGGGCGACGCGGGGGCTGAATGCACCCCGATCGGACCCATGAGAAGTTCCATCAAGCGGTCGTAGACCCTCTGGTATTCGGGTTCGTGGACGATGCGGGTTCGGTCCCTGGGCCTGGGGAGGTTTACTTTGAGCACCTCGGCCACTGACGGCAGCGGTGGGGCCGCCATCACCACGATTCGGTCGGCAAGGTAGATCGCTTCGTCCAGGCCGTGGGTCACCATGATGACCGTTTCGGTGGTCGACTCTCCGCCCCAAAGTTCGACCAGCTGCTCCTGCAGGAGAGCACGGGTGAGCGCATCCAGAGCGCCGAACGGCTCGTCGAGCAGCAGCACTTTGGGTCCGACTGCAAAGGCCCGGGCCACGGCGGTCCGCTGACGCATACCCCCGGAGATTTGCCCGGGACGCTTGGAACGGTGTTCCCACAACCCGACCGCCCGAAGGTAGTGCTCGACTGTTTGATCGGTTTGGGCCCTGGAACGGTCGGGGCGGGCGGAACGGGCCGCCTGGCCGACGTTGTCGTAAAGGCTCATCCAGGGAAGCAGCGAGTAGTGCTGGAATACGACCGCCCTTTCCGGCCCCGGGCCCTTGACGGGCTCTCCGTCGAGGCGGATGGAACCGACGTGGGGCACTTCCAGGCCCGCGATGAGATTTAGAAGCGTGGACTTCCCGCAGCCGGAATGGCCGATGATCGAGACAAACTCTCCACTTTCAACATCGAGGTCGACTCCCCGGAGAACCTCCTGAAGCCTTTTTCCCGATGCGTAAGTCTTGTGAACGTCGGAAATCTCCAGCGTCATCAGCAAGCCTCCTTGGAGTAGTCGAATCGGGATGCCAGCCTTGAAAATCCCAGGTCGAGCGCGAAGCCAATAAGACCTATCAGCACGATGGCGGAGACCACCGCCGGCAGATTGTTGTTGTTGTAGGAGTCCCAGACAAAAAAGCCCACCCCGCCGCCGCCCGAGAGCATTTCGGTGGCGACGATGACCATCCAGGCGATTCCCATCGAAAGCCTCATACCTGTTAGCACCGAGGTCATGGAGTAGGGAATCAGCACGTGGCGCAGATACTTCCGTTTGGAGAACTTGAAGATCCGGGCGACGTTTCGATGGTCGCGAGGGATGCCGGCCGCTCCGACTGCGGTATTGATCAGCATCGGCCACAGAGCGGTAATGGCTATCGTGAACATGCTGGCCTTGACCCCGTCTTTGAAAAGGACCAGAGCGATCGGGAACCAGGCCAGCGGCGATACCGGCCGCAGAATCTGAACAACAGGATTGATGGCCTTCCTTAAAGACCCAACGCCTCCGATCGCGAACCCGAGCGGTATTCCAACCAGGGCGGCAAAGGCGAAGCCGGCAAACACTTTGCCCAGCGACAGCGACAACTGCAAGAAAATGCCCTTGTCGTTGGGGCCTCCGTCGTGGAACGGCGAGGCAAGCATGGTCTTGAGCTGGGCGACCGCATCCGGCGGAGCCGGCAAATCGGGACGGACGGCGGCGACGCCCGCCCACAGTCCGATCACCGCCGCCATTCCAAGGATGGCCAGCCCGGCCGAGAGGGCGGCTTCCAGCGGTCTGCTGCGGCGCCTGATGGGCGCGGGGCCGGCCGGCGCAATCGGATCGGGGGCGGTGGCCACCACCCGTCCAGCGCTGAAGGTTGAGATATCGGAAGTGGTTTTCATACCCGGGCGGCCTCCTTTTCGGGTGCTTTGGGGTCGAACTCGACATCGTCCAGCTTCACGTGGAAAGGCGCCATGTCGTCGGCGGGAACCGCGATGCCTTCTTCGCCGGCGACCTCCTCGTAGAGAGTGCGAAGGATGATCTTGTTGGCGATGGCTCCGTAAGCCGGGTCCTGCTTGACATAACCAAAGCGCTTGTATTGAGCGAGAAACCACATGGCATGGGCGCGGCGGGGGGCATTGACCATGCCGCCCCTGAAAAAAGTCATGTAGTCCTCGGCAAAGCTCTTTTCACCATGGCCGCCGCCGAGGTTGTACTTGCCGAGCATGCGGCCCTCGATGGTCTCGGGTGTGGCGCCCACGAAGGCAGGTACGCCGACGGTGGCAGCCGCTTTGGGCCTGTTGGCGCGGTCGTCCAGCCACTTGCTTGCTTTCAAAACGGCGGCCATCGTTGCTTTGAGGTCGGCCCTGCGCTCGGTGTCGAAATTGGGCCTGATCACCAGGGCTTTTTCGGGGTGGTGCTGCCAGATGTCCTGGGTGGTGATGGCAGTGAAGCCGATGTCCTCCTGAACCGCCTGGGCATTCCAGGGCTCACCGACGCAAAACCCGTCCATCGTCCCGACCTTCATGTTGGCCACCATCTGAGGCGGTGGAATGGGGATGATCTTTAGCGCATCCATCCCGACTCCCGCGGCGAGCAGCCAGTACCTCAGCCAGGTGTCGTGGGTGCCGCCGGGGAAGGTCATCGCCAGGGTGCCCTTGGACTTGAGAAGGGTCGATTTGGCGGCGGGAAGATCCGCGTAGCCGGCCGCTTTCAAGCCGTTCTTCAAGGTGATCGCCTGGCCGTTGTTGTTGAGGATCATCGCGACCTTCAGCACCTGGTCGGGCTTGCCTCCGATTCCCGCCGCCAGCGACATCGGCATCGAGAACAGGCAGTGCGCGGCGTCGATCTGCCCGTTGAGCAGGTTGTCCCTGGTAGCCGGCCACGAGGCTTGTTTGATCACTTCGACGTTCAGGCCCTTTTCCTTGAAGTAGCCGAGCTGGTCCGCCATGACAATGGAGGCGCAATCGGTCAGGGCGATAAACCCGATCTTTATCGGCTTGCTCGTGGTGGCCGGGCCGGAAGTGGATGCCGGCGCTGCGGTTTTCGGCTTCGCTGCGCACGCGGCAAGAAGGCCGCCCGCAGCGAGACCCGCGGAGGAATAGACAGCTCTCCTTAAGAATTCTCGTCTTCCCAGTGCCTTTGAAATTTCATTTGCCTCACTGCTTTGATCGGGTCCGGTCATGCCTGTGAGGTCACCGCCTCTCCGAGCGAGACTCGGGAGCTCGCGGCGGAGGCGATGCGAGTAAGGGCTCCTAACTGGGCGAGTTCCGCCCGGCGGAAGCGTGGTCCTCTCTTGCGCGCCACTAAGACCGCCGAATGCGGCCCAAAAAGCGGTGCGGCCGCGGCCTCTATCCCAGGGAAGCCCGCCTTGGAGATGATTCCGTTGCGCCAGCGGGCCGGCATCCAGGGGGCTCTCGGCAGTCGCCGGGCGGATTGGAGAGGAAGCCATGGGGTCCTCATGTC
>JBOGWH010000233.1:0-1461 GCA_050692975.1 Actinomycetota bacterium
CGGGCACCATTCTTCTCGTGGGCAACGCCTCTTTTGAACTCACGCCGACCGTCGAGAAGACCGATGTCCGAAAGCCGGAGCAGTATTCGTCAAGAGCGCAGTCCTCTCGCAGCAGCGGGGCCGCGAGTGGTAAGTGGGTCGCGGGTGCACTGGTCGGCGCCCTGGGTCTGGTGTTTGCGGCCCGCCGGCTGCCTCGCCTGGCCTTCGGCAGAGGGAGCCACTCGGCCGCTTAACCAAACTCGGCCGCATAGGTAACTAACTGCCGGCCGATCCCGGCAGGCAGATCAGTGGGCCCCCAGGGACTCGAACCCTGCCCGCCGGATTAAAAGTCCGGAGCTCTACCTGATGAGCTAGAGGCCCCCAGCCAAGTTTAGCGATCCCGCAGAACTGCAATCGGCATTCGGGATTGCGGCCCACGTCGCCAGTCACTAGGATTCGGTTTGCGGATCTCAGGGTGCCGGCACCGCCCTGGTCGCGGGCCCCGAAATCCGTGTTTCCCGAATTGTCTCAAAGAAATTCCAGAGGGTATTACACTGCGGAAGAGTCGGGATCTCGGTTCGCTTACTCAGCAGGGAGGAAACGGTGTCACAGGAAGTTCAAGTCCCCCAGGCAGAGCTTAAGTCCTTTAAGTGGAAGGGCGATCGGCCGGGCGCTCTGGAACTGTGGATTCCTCCTGGCGTCTTCGAGCCCAGCCCTACCAGCCTTGCTCTGGCTTCGGCCATCGACATCAAACCCGGCGAGTCGGTCATCGACGTGGGCACGGGGTGCGGAATACTGGGCCTCATTGCTGCCGGCCACGGAGCATCGCGGGTATTCGGATCCGACATCTCGCAGGAGTCCATTCAGGCCGCCAGGGTCAACGCCACACGGCTCGGCCTGGACGACCGGACCGATTTCCGGGTAGGCGACATGTTCAAACCTTTTAAGGGCATCCGGGCGGACGTCATCATTGGGGATGTTTCCGGCATTCCAGACGTGATCGCCAAGCTGACCGGTTGGTTTCCCACCCGCAGGGGAGGAGGCCGCGACGGGTCGAAGCTTCCGGCAAAGATGCTGCAAGAGGCGGTCGAACACCTTAACCCCGGGGGCCGGCTGTACTTCGCCTCGGGAACGATTCAAAACGAGGCTAAGGTCCTTGCCGCCGCCCAGCCCAACTTCTTGCTCAAGCTGCTTTCCAGCAAGACTTTCCCGCTGCCCAAGGACGTCGCCGAGGCCAAGGGCGTCCGCCAGCTGGTCGAAAAAGGCCTGATCCAGCTGGAAAGGCACGGATCACGCCTGGTGTGGCAGCTAAACGTCCACCTGGGGACCCTCAAGCAGTCGATCAGCGGGTAAGGCCGACCCTGGTCCACGTTGGGACCCTAAAGCGAGTCGCATCAGCGGCTAGGCGGACCCCGGTCCCCCTGGGGCCCTCAAGCAGTCGATCAAGCGGGTGGCCGGCCCTCAACGTTGGAGAGGTAGGGC
>JBOGWH010000234.1:0-2634 GCA_050692975.1 Actinomycetota bacterium
CCCCTGTTTCTGACCGTCGGGGCCGGCGGGAGCGACCTTCGTTACCGAATTCTCGCCAGGCCGGCATCTTCCTTCGGGACTCTGGTGGTGGCGATCCCTCTGCAGGACGTCGAAGAGACGCTCAAGAGACTGACCATCCTTGAAGTTCTCGTCGGCATCGCGGTGCTTTCCGGAGTGGGCATTATCTCTGCTCTGGTGGTAAGACGCGGACTTCAGCCACTCGAAGCTATTGCGGCGACTGCCGGCGAAATCGCCGGCGGGGACCTCGGAAAGCGGGTGGATGCCCCCGAGGACCGTACCGAGATCGGGAGCCTCGGCTCCGCGCTCAACTCGATGCTCTCGCGCATCGAGTCGGCGTTCGCGCAGAAAGAGGCCTCCGAACAGCGGCTTCGCCGCTTTGTTGCCGACGCATCTCACGAACTGCGCACCCCGCTGACTTCCATAAGAGGATACGCCGAGCTGTTCCGCCGGGGCGCCGACGTACGCCCCGACGACCTTGCCAAGAGCATGCAGCGCATCGAGCAGGAATCTTTACGGATGGGCCAGATGGTCGAGGAGCTGCTTCAGCTGGCCAGACTCGACGAAGGGCGCCCTCTCGACTTTCAGGAGGTCGATCTGGTCGCGATTGTTCGTGATCTGGCCGGTGATACCGCCGCCGTGGCCCCCGAATGGGCGCTGTCGGTTGAGGCTCCGGACAGTCTGTTGGTGCAGGGAGATGATTCCAGCCTCAGGCAGGTGGTTTCCAACCTGATCAACAACGCCGTCACGCACACCCCCGCCGGGACGGCGGTCAGGGTGACGCTGAAGACCTCCGGCGAGGAAGCGGTGCTCGAGGTGGCCGACGAGGGACCCGGCATGGAGGACGGGCATGCCCAGAAAATCTTCGACCGCTTCTACCGCGTCGATAAGGCGCGGTCGCGTGACAAAGGCGGGTTCGGGCTCGGGCTTTCGATAGTGGCGGCGATCGTGGAGGCCCATGGCGGCCGGGTGGCCGCTTCGTCCGAGGCCGGCCGGGGCTCCACTTTTACCGTCAGCCTGCCACTGGGGCAGCGGGAGGATCGCTATCCGAAAGTGAAGGCGTAGACCTTTACGCCCTTGGAGACCTTCAGGACCAGTGTGCCCCGGGTGGCCTTGCCGCTGCGCACCGAGTACAGGCGATGATCGCGAACCGCAAGCGTCGCCACTCCGTCCATCCCCGAAGCCGAGATAACTCCTGGACCAGAGGGCCCCGGTCCGGCAACGATGTGCACCTTCGCGGCGCTGAAATTAATGACGATCTCGGCGTCGCCTCCGGCGGTGGCGTACTCGGGTCCCACCTTCCACTCGCCCGAGAATCCCCACTCGTCTTGTTCTGGACGTTCCCCAACGGTGTAGACGGCCTGCCGGTCGGGCAGCGGGCCAACGCGCCCCTCCGCCTCGGAGATGTTCCTGTCGTCGCGCCGGTAGCCCAGATAGGTCTCCGGCGTCTGGGCCAGGTTGTCGGCGTCGTCTTGCTCGGGCTCGACCTCTTCGTCGGTGCCTACAAGCTGCCTCACTAATGCCTCCGTTTCGGCGTAGGCGCCCTCGCCGTAATGAACGAAACGGATGTGGCCTCTCTTGTCGATCAGGTAGTGAGCGGGCCAGTAGCGGTTGTAGTAGCGGTCCCACGTCTTGTGTTCTGGGTCGAGGGCGACGGGGTACCTGATGCCGAAGTCCTTGACGGCGCGCCCGACGTTGCCCGGGTCCGCCTCGAAAGCGAATTCGGGAGTGTGAACTCCCAGCATCACGAAGCCGTTATCGCGGTACTTCTCGTCCAGCGCCTTCAAATGGGGCAATGTGCGGATGCAGTTGATGCACGAATAGGTCCAGAAGTCGATCAGAACGACTTTGCCGCGCAGGCCTTTTATCGAAAGCGGCTTCTCGTCCGTGTTGAACCAGTTGGAGATGCCGGTCAGCTCCGGGGCCGGACCGAGGTCCTCCAGGCCGTCGGTCTCCGGATAGCCTCCGGCCAGCAGGCGCACTCTGGAAGGCGCGCCGCCTTCTTGTGACTTGCGGTCCGAGCGGTTCAGCGCCCCGGCCTCCAGCTTTGCCGTCGGGGTCGAGGTGAGGCCGATGTTCTCGGCCAGAAACCGGTTAAGGCGGTTCAGGCCCCCGAGGCCGACGAGCAGGCTCGTTGCGATGAGGACGACTCCCATGACTTGAAGGGTCCGCCGGCCGCCGCCGGTCACCCTCCTCAGCCACCCCGAGGCCCTTCTTCCCGCCAGGGTCACCGCCAGCAGCGGACCGAACATTCCCCCTGCGTATGCGCCCAGCGTTATCAGCGTCTGCCCGCTGAAGCCGCGCGCGGTCGCAGCAAGTGTGATTCCTGCAAGGATCGGCCCGGCACACGGGGTCCACACGATTCCCAGCGGCAGGCCGGTCGCCAGACCCGCCCACATGCCGTCGCCTCTGGGGGTGATCTCCGGGACTGCGCCGAGAAGCCTGCTGACTCTTTTTGAAAACGCCGACTCCAGTTTCGGGACGACAAGGACGAGACCAAACGCCAGCAGCATTCCGGCCGCCAGCCACTGAAGCAGATTCAACGGAAGGCCCAGCCTCCCCAAAATCGCGGCAAGGGTTATCGCGAGGACGAAAAACGACAGCTCGATTCCCAGT
>JBOGWH010000235.1:0-1199 GCA_050692975.1 Actinomycetota bacterium
ATGCTCGAGATGCCCGCGCTGGCGCTCACCGACCACGGGGCCATGTACGGCGCGATCCCCTTCTACCTGGAGGGCAAGGCGACGGGGGTGAAGCCCCTGGTCGGCATGGAGGCCTACGTCGCCCCCAAAAGCCGCTTTGACCGCCCCGCCCAGCGGGAAGACTGGTACCACCACCTGACCCTGATAGCGGCCAACAAGAAGGGCTACAAGAACCTGCTGCAGCTGGCGTCGCTGGGTTTTACCGAAGGCTACGACTCCCGCTCTCGCCGGCCCCGCGTGGACCGCGAGCTGCTCGGAAAGTTCGGCGAGGGCCTGGTGGTTCTTTCGGGTTGCATGTCGGGGCAGGTCGCCAAGGCCCTGCTGGCCGGCAACACCGCCGATGCAACCCGGACCGCCGCCGACTACAGGGAGATCTTCGGCGACCGCTACTTTGTCGAGCTGCAGAACCAGGGCATCGGCGAGCAAGAGCGCCTCAACGTGCAACTTGCGGCCATCGCCGCAGAGCTGAACATCCCGATGGTGGCGACCAACGACTCGCACTACACCAAGCGCGAAGACGCTGCGGCCCACGACATCCTGCTGTGCATTCAGACCGGCAAGATGCTGGCCGACACCAACCGCATGAAGTTCGACACCGAAGAGTTCTATCTGAAGAGCCGCGACGAGATGGCCAAAGCCTTTGCCGACTACCCCGGCGCGGTGGAGAACACGCTGGCCGTGGCGGAGCTTTGCGACCTTGACGTCGATCTCTACAACATGCTGCTTCCGGTGTACGAGGTGCCGCCGGGGGAGACGCTAACCTCGTATCTGCACACCCTTACGCAGCAGGGCATCCGCCGCCGGTATCCGTCGGTGACTTCCGAGATCGAGCAGCGGGTTACCACCGAGCTGAAGACGATCGACGAGATGGGGTTTTCGGGCTACTTCCTGGTGGTCCAGGACTTCGTCAACTGGGCCAAGAACAACGGCATCCGGGTCGGGCCGGGAAGGGGATCCGCCGGGGGCTCAATCGTCGCGTACGCCCTGGGCATTACCGAGCTGGACCCGCTGCGGTGGAAGCTCGGCTTCGAGCGATTCTTGAACCCGGGCCGCAAGTCCATGCCGGATATCGACATCGACTTCGACGAACGCCGGCGGGGGGAGGTCATCCGGTACGTCTGCGAGCGCTACGGCGAGGACCGCGTCGCCCAGATCATCAC
>JBOGWH010000236.1:0-1577 GCA_050692975.1 Actinomycetota bacterium
TGTGCGAAGAGCACTGGCCGAGGACCTCGGAGAGGCGGGAGACATCACCACCAAGCGCATCGTTCGGATAGACCAGCCGGCGAAGGCGACGATCACCGCCAAGCAGGGGGGAGTGCTCGCCGGGGTCCCTGTGGCCGAAACGGTCTTCCACATGGTGGACCGCGGTGTGGAGGTGAAATGGGCGGTCGAAGAGGGGGCCCCGCTGGTCCCCGGAGGTGAGGTCGCGGCCGTCTCGGGAAGGGCAAGAGCCATCCTGGCGGCCGAGCGGGTGGCGCTGAACTTCCTTCAGCAGCTGTCGGGAGTGGCCACTCTTACTGCCAGCTTCGTGAAGATATGCGAGCCTCACCGGGTGGCGGTGCTATGCACTCGCAAGACGATTCCTGGGCTGAGAGAGCTCCAGCGCTACGCGGTGGCGGTAGGTGGCGGCAGCCTTCACCGCGCCGGGCTTTACGACGAGATCCTGATCAAGGGGAACCACGAGAAGTTGGCCGGAGGAGTGCGGGCGGCAATCGGGCGCACGAAGGCCAACCCCAATCTGCGGGCGGAGGTGGAGGTGGAGACCATCCAGCAGCTAAAGGAGGCGATGGAGGCGGGGGCCGACCGGATACTGCTGGACAACGCCGACCTGCCGATGATCAAGCAGGCGGTAGCGGCGACCCGCGACAAGGTGTTCCTGGAGGTGTCGGGAGGCATCACGCTGAAAAACGTGGGCGCGATAGCGCGCCTCAAGCCCGATGCTGTGTCCGTCGGTTCCTTAACCCACTCCGCCCCGGCCGTGGACTTCTCGCTGAAAATCCTCTGAGGTGCATCGTTAGGCCTTTCCGGCCTCCTCGGAGTATCTCTGGTGCAGGTGGACCGGCGCTTTCTTCGCCCTGACCCGCAGGTTCAGCAGCTCCACCAGAAGCGAGAAGCCCATCGCGAAATAAATGTACCCCTTGGGGATCTCCTTCTCCAGCCCGTCGAGGACCAGGGCGAGCCCGATCAGGAGCAGGAAGCTTAAGGCGAGCATCTTGACGGTGGGGTGCTTGTTTACGAACCCGCTCACCGACTGGGCCGAGAAGAGCATGATGATGATGGCGACTACGACGGCAGCCATCATGACCGCAACCTCGTCCACCATCCCCACGGCGGTTATCACCGAGTCCAGCGAGAACACCGCGTCCAAAAGCACGATCTGAGCAACGACCGACGCAAAGGAAGCTCCCACCTTCTGGCTGGAATGCCCCTCCTGCCCCTCCAGCTTGTCGTGGATCTCATAGGTTGCCTTGCCTATCAAGAACAGCCCGCCGACTAGGAGGATCAGATCGCGGCCCGAGATTTCGTTGTGGAAGACCGTGAAAAAGGGCTCGGTGAGGCCGATCAAAAACGACAGCGTAAGCAGCAGCACGATCCGCATACCCAGCGCCAGGCCCAGTCCAACCCGCCGGGCGGTTTTCTGCTGCTCGGCGGGCAGCTTCCCACTGATGATGGAGAGGAAAACGATGTTGTCGATGCCCAGGACGATCTCAAGGGCGGCCAGGGTCAGAAAGCCGATCCAGATGTCCGGATCGGTCACCCAGTCCATCTTCTACCCCGCC
>JBOGWH010000237.1:0-4310 GCA_050692975.1 Actinomycetota bacterium
AGCCGGCCACATCCGGCTGCTGCCCCAAAGGGGCGCTCCTGGCTGGGAGTCCCGTCCTTCTGTCACCTCTAGGCGCCCGATGTGACCGGCGTTTCAATTTTCGCGCCGATTGGCTAAATACGCCAGACTCGCCCGCCCTTGCGCTGAGCTTCGGCGTTGTTTTGGTTGCATATCCTTTCGGGTAAGGCCCGGAAAGTGGGCTCCGGCGTCGACCGGTTCCCGCCCCGCCGTGGACATCGAGCGCTTCTAAGAGAAAGGCCCCCGCCGAAGCAGGGGCCTTTTACGTTATGGCTGCCTTGCTTAGAAGTCCATCCCGTGCTCGCCGGCGGGCATGCTCGGCATCGACGGCTTGTCCTTCTCGGGCTTCTCGACCACAACCGCCTCGGTCGTAAGGAACAGCGCCGCAATGGAGGCCGCGTTCTGAATCGCCGAGCGGGTAACCTTGGCCGGGTCGATAATCCCCGCCTTCATGAGGTCCTCGTATTCACCGGTGGCGGCGTTGAGGCCCTGGCCCTGAGGAAGCGAGCGGACCTTCTCCACTACCACTCCCCCCTCGAGACCTGCGTTGAAAGCGATCTGGCGCAGGGGAGCAGTCAGAGCCCGGCGCACTATCTGTACGCCGGCAAGCTGGTCGTCCTTCAGATCGATCTCCAGCTTCTCCAGCGCATCGACGGCTCTCACCAGGATCGTCCCGCCGCCGGGGATGATTCCTTCCTCGACCGCAGCCTTGGTGGCCTGGACGGCGTCCTCGATGCGGTGCTTCTTTTCCTTGAGCTCTACCTCGGTGGCGGCCCCGACCTTGATTACAGCCACACCGCCGGCCAGCTTGGCCAGGCGCTCCTGCAGCTTCTCCCGGTCGTAATCGGAATCGGTCTTGTCCATCTCCGCTCGGATTTGGTTAACCCGTCCCTTGATGTCGTCGGCCGATCCGGCGCCCTCAACCACGGTGGTCTCGTCCTTGGTGACTACCACCTTGCGGGCGGTGCCCAGCAGGTCCAGAGTTGCGTTCTCGAGCTTGAGGCCGACTTCCTCGGAAATTACCTGCCCACCGCAAAGAATGGCGATGTCGGCAAGCATGGCCTTGCGGCGGTCCCCGAAGCCGGGTGCCTTTACCGCCACGCTGCGGAACGTGCCACGAATCTTGTTGACCACCAGCGTCGCCAGGGCTTCGCCCTCGATGTCCTCGGCAATGATGAGCAGACCCTTGCCGCCCTGCATTACCTTCTCGAGGATCGGAAGCAGGTCCTTGACCGCCGAGATCTTCGAGTTGGAGATCAGGATGTAGGGGTCTTCAAGAATCGATTCCATCCGGTCGGAGTCGGTTATGAAGTACGGAGAGATGTAGCCCTTGTCGAAACGCATACCTTCCACGAGCTCCAACTCGAGACCGAAGGTCTGCGACTCCTCAACCGTGATGACGCCGTCCTTGCCGACCTTGTCCATTGCCTCGGCGATGATCTCGCCGATCTCACGGTCGTTGTTGGCGGAGATTGCGCCGACGTGGGCGATCTCTTCCTTGCCTTCTACTTCCTTGGCCTGGTTGCCGATGAACTCGACTACCGCCTCTACTCCCCGCTCGATGCCCCGCTTGAGGGCGATGGGGTTGGCCCCGGCGGCGACCACCCGCAGACCTTCCTTGGTGATGGCGTGAGCCAGAACCGTGGCCGTGGTGGTTCCGTCACCGGCTACGTCGTCGGTCTTTTTGGCCACTTCTTTGACGAGCTCGGCACCGATCTTCTCGAAGGGGTCCTCGAGCTCGATCTCCTTAGCGATGGAGACACCGTCGTTGGTGATGGTGGGGGCGCCCCACTTCTTCTCCAGCAGCACGTTGCGGCCCTTGGGCCCCAGCGTTACCCGAACCGCGCTGGCCAGCTGATCCATGCCCTTTTCCATGGCCCGCTTGGCCTCATCGGAAAAAGCAATTTCTTTTGCAGGCATTCTTACCTCCCGTTTCGACCTGGCTTAAGAGAGCGTTGAAGCGCCCCCGTTCAGTTTCAAATTAGCACTCTAGAGTTTAGAGTGCTAACGCCTGCCTCGCAAGCGGCACGGCCTGGCGGTCAACTAGAAGCCCCACCATCGGGATGCCGGCGCCGGCACTGACCACAAAACTAAGGGTGGCGAGGCAATCAGAGATGTATGAAGAGAAAGCAACTCGATCGGTAATAACTCATTTGTTAAGCGAGTTAAAGCGTTGATGCGACTGAAATGGGTATGAAACTTTTTTGCAAGGTTCCGGCAAAAGTTGAAATTTCTAACCTAGACTTTTTCCGTTAACCGATTGCTTCCCATTGGAAGGAGGTGCGATCTATGGCGGCAATGAAAAAGAAGGCGGCACCAAAGAAGAAGACGGCTGCCAAGAAGTCGACTGCGAAGAAGTCTCCGGCGAAGAAGTCTCCGGCGAAGAAGAAGTCGACTGCCCGGAAGTCAACGGCAAAGAAGTCGACTGCTAAGAAGTCAACAGCCTAAAAGAAGTCGACGGCCAAGAAGTCTCCGGCGAAGAAGAAGTCGACTGCTAAGAAGTCTCCGGCGAAGAAGAAGTCTCCGGCTAAGAAAAAGTCGACGGCCAAGAAGAGCACTGCAAAGAAGAAGACCACCGCAAAAAAGCGGTAAGTCCCTTCAAGAAAGATAAAGGTGGGCCCCGAAAGGGCCCACTTTCTTTTGGGCGCCCAGCTTTTGATTAATACTATTTACCCGTTACAATTGGGAGTAGCGTTCGAATGTACCTGGGGGCCGGATGGTCATGGCAGGAGAAGTTGATTCATCGGTAGTAAGAGGCAAGGCGGCGATTCACGCCCTGCTGCCCGCCGCGGCCTTCCTGCTGGGCGAGGAAATCGCTCCCTATCTACTCGCATTCACCGGTATCGCCATGGCCGTCAGCGTGCTGGCCGGGCCGAAATTCAGCCTGTTCGGGAGGCTGTTCAGGCAGGTGATCCAGCCGGCTTTCAAGATTCCACCCGGCCGCAGAGAAGATGCTGCGCCCCATCGCTTCGCCGAGGCCCTCGGCGCCGTCGTGCTTCTCGCGGCGGCCGGCGCCTACGCGGCGGGCCAAGTTGTGGCGGGAGCGGTGCTGGCTCTTATGGTGGCCGCTCTTGCCGCTCTCAACACAATTGCAGCTATCTGCATCGGCTGCCAGATGTATCTGCTTTTCAAGCGGACCTCGGGTAAGGCAGCATGAGCGATCCTGCTTTTCGCTTTGCCGTCCTGTCGGTCCTGTTTCTCCTCGTGGCCGTCGCCGGCCGGGCTCTGTCCCGTTACTTCAATGCTGCGGAGTTTCCAAAGCGCTTCGACCTGGGGGACGCCGGTATTAAAGCAGCAGGCCCGGCGGTGGTCGAATTCACCGCGCCGTGGTGCCTGGAATGCAAGGAGGCCCTGCCCACCCTTGAGGCCGCTTCAAGGCAGCATGACGCAACCCTCGCGGTAATCGACGCAAAAGACAATCCCGGGGTGGCGGCCAAATACAAAATCCGGACGACGCCGACCATCCTGGTTATCGACCGGCGCGGAATCGTCACCAGCGCCTGGAATTCCACCCCCGCCCCCGGTGAACTCGCCTCCGCGCTGCAGGCCGCCGGAGCTCCCCGGCCGCAGCCGGTCGGCTAAGAGGGGCTCGGGCTTAAGCCGATCCTCCGGCAACCGCAGGGAGGATCGATACGGTTTCGCTTTCTCCCAGCTTGGTGTCGAGTCCGTCCAGAAAGCGGACATCCTCGTCGCCCACATAGATGTTGATGAAGCGGCGAATCTCGCCGTCATCTCCGAGCATTCTTTCCACCAGCTCGGGGTGTCGTTCCTTCAGGACGCCGATCAACGCCCTGAGATCGGGGGCCGCGTCGATCGACAACTCGGCCTGGCCGCCGGTCTGGTCGCGGAGCTGGGTGGGAACTTTGACCGCAATGCTCATAGAAGCTTCATCTCCTGCTCGAAAATATCAATGTCCGGCGGGATCTCCATGGCCGGGCCCAGGCGATTCTCAAGAGCCTCAGCGGTTTTCAGCCCCATACCTGTAATCAAGGCCACCACCACATCATCGGGCTTGAAAACTCCTTGCTCGGCCAGACGCTGAAGTACCGCCACCGTCACCCCGCCGGCGGTCTCCGTGAAGATTCCTTCGGTGGAGGCCAGCAGGCGGATGCCTCGAATAATATCTTCATCGTCCACCTCTTCCCCCCTCCCCCCGGTTTCTTGGACCGTTTTTACTGCGTAATATCCGTCTGCCGGGTTTCCGATGGCCAGCGATTTGGCAATCGTGTCGGGCTTCACCGGCTTGATGGCATCGGTTCCGGCCTTCAGTGCAGTCACGACCGGGCTGCAGC
>JBOGWH010000238.1:0-7187 GCA_050692975.1 Actinomycetota bacterium
GCCCTGATCACCGGCGACCGGTCGCCGAGCCCTGCCTCTAAGGTCGAGAGCTTTACTCCCGCCGCCACCGAGATGAAAAGCGTCTCCTCATCCGCGGCCGGAGCAACTTCCTGCAGAAGCGGCGCCACGTCCTTCGGCTTTACCGCAATGAGGGCCACGCCGGCGTCCTGGACGGCCTGAGCGTTGGCGGCGGTGCCCACCGCGTAGCGCTTCGAAATCTCCCGTGCCCGGTCGGCGACACTGTCCGTGATCACGATATCGGGACTTCGCAAATAGCCCGAGGCCAGAAGTCCCGAGACCAGCATCTCGCCCATATTGCCGCAGCCCAGAATCGCCAGCTTCGGGTTTTTGGGGACCTCCGGGGCTTTCGGCAAAGGCTAGGTCCCGGCCGTTATTGCCGTGCTGCACTCCCGGTTTTGCGTGCTTTCTTCGTAGACATCAAGAAGCGTTTCGGCCGATCGATCCCAGGAAAACACCAGCGAGCTTCTTGCCGCCGCGGCGGCCATCCGCGCCTTCGTTTCGGGATTCGACAGGATCTGCTCCGAGAAAACCGCGAAAGATTCGGGGGAGCCCGGCACCGCCAGAAAGCCGGTTTCTCCGTGCCTCACGATCGACTTGAGTCCTCCGACGGAAGATGCGACGACCGGCACCCCGCAAGCCTGCGCCTCAAGGGCCACCAGGCCGAAGGACTCAGTCTGGGAGGGGACCAGGCACACGTCGGCCTGCCGGTACAGCGCGCCGAGTTGGATCTGGGGAACGGGGCCCTTGAAATCCACGGACCCGGCCAGGCCAAGTTGGGCCGCCAAAGCCTTAAGGTGCTCCAGCTCGGCCTCTCCCCCCGGCCCACTGGGACCGCCGGCAATCACGAGGCGCAACCCGGGGTAACTCCGCGCGAGTATTGCAGCTGCCCGGATGGCGATGGAAGCTCCCTTGAGCGGCTGCAGGCGACCGACAAAAAGCAGCAGGGGCGCCTTGAGGCGGTTCGGCGCCCCATATCCCGGCTCGGGACGGAACATTGCATGGTCGACGCCCGGGGGCACCATATAAATCCTGTCCGGATGGGCGGCATAGAGGTCGACCAGAGACTGCCTCTCCTGGTAGCTGGAAGCCACGATCGCGCATGCCTGCTCGATCACTCCTGCTTCCCCCCACAGGCGGCCGGGGGGCTCTGCCGGTTCTCCGGGTGACAGGGCGCCGTTTTTCACTAGACCCAGTGTGTGAAAGGTGTGCACAAAAGGGATGCCCCATCGGTTCTTCAATGCCGTGGCAACCTTGCCCGACAGCCAGTAGTGGCTGTGAACGATGTCATAAGCAAACCGCTCCTGGGCCGCGGCAGCCACGCAGGAGACGAACTCGGGAAGATGTTCGGGAAGCTGTTCTTTCGGCAGGCAGGGATCCCCTGCTCTGACGGGTATTACCTGGACGCCGGGGAAGGGGCTGGTCTCGATATGCGGCCCGGATTGGTCCAGCCTGGTGTATATGTCCACTTCCCTGCCGCTGCGGGCCAGCGCCTTGGCCATCTCGCGAACGTAGACGCCCATACCGCCCGCATCACCCGCTCCGGGCTCGGCGAGCGGGTTGGCGTGGACGACCACCATCGCGACGCGCGCGATTTCGCTCAGCGTCCGGTCTTCTCGAATCTCCAATGCTCCGCCCACCTCACTAATTGCCGCCGTATTCAATGTTAGCGGCCGGGGCTAATTTAACCGCCGCGTGGAGGTTATGAGGGAGAAGCCGGATTGTAGACCGTGACCGAGTGCAGCGGCAGTGCCTGAGCGCCGAGGTCGAATTTATAGCGTTCCCTGCCGCGCAGGAAATCGAATTGATCCATGCCTTCGCCGATGGATCGCTCGATCAGCTTTGCGACCAAGACCAGGCCGGGGGAGATCTCGTGGAAGCTGTGGTCGTACGCGGAGTTGTAGAGATAAAAGACGTTGTTGAATCTCAGCGAGAATGTGGAGGCCAGCTTGCGCCCGTCCATCTCCAGGAAGTCCAGCGACAGCATGCCGAGGGGATGGAATGTGTGCGCCACCCGCAGGAAGAACTCGGCCCGCTCGGGCTCCATGAATTTTCCTTTCAGGCCCTCACTTCCCCGGTGCATGTCGACGAAGGCCTGCAGGTCTTCCTCGATGGTTTCATCGCCGGCCGAGCGGACCTGGGCGGCGGGGGCCTTTTCATGGAAGCGCCGCAGTTTGCGTCTCAGCTCGTGGCGTTTTTTCCCGGGCAGCGCGCCAAGGTAATCCCGGTAGTCGCCGGGCAAGGGAAGCACGGCGGTCATCTCGTCCATGCGGACCTTGAAAACCAGATCCATCCGGTCGGCAGCTTCCACCATCCATTCCGCAAAGTGGAATGGAACGGGCAGGCACTTGGCGTCGAAGAAGTCCCAGTCCCGGTCCTCAAGGAGACTGCCGAGGAGCGAATCGGCCACATCTTTGACGACGGCCTCCGAGGCCACCAGGGGGCCCATATAGTCGGTGAGATCGTCGCCACCATTAAAACGCAGCCTCCGGCCCTCCCCCGTGGTGTCGAGCACCAGTGATGCGAGCGCCGCCGCCTCGCCGTCGGCGAACAACAGAGTGCGGAGTTCTTTGCTCTCTCCGAAGTGGTCCCACCACAGCCGCCCCCACTGCGGAGTGGCGAAGATGTGCGGATGGGGGTCCCTTTCGAGAAGCGTCTGCCATTGTGGAAGGTCGAACGCGGCGGGGCCGTCGATCCGGTCGGCTTTCATAGGGTCCTCGGCGGTGTCGGAGCGGACTAATATACTCGGGTAAACCCGTGTTCCAATATCTCTAATGCTGAACTTATGGCCGATCCAGACAAACCTGATCTAGAAAATGGCAGCGCCGCCAAAGGCGGGGCGGAGAAGGACGCGACCGTCCGGCTGAGCACCGAAACGAGGTCGCTTAAGTCCGACGAATCTCAGCGGACCGCCTCGAACGGGCTTGCATCGGGCGGCGCGCCCAAACGGGGACATAGGGCGCCCAAGGGCGGGAAAAGAAAAGTTCCCCCTTTGGTGGTCGGGAAGAGAAGGGTTCCCCCGCTGGTGCTTGCGCTACTCGTATTGCTGGGCGTGGTTCTCATTGTGTTTGCCTCCCGCGGTGAGGAGAAGGCTGCGCCGGGCGCCAAAAGCAGCCAGGAGCAAAAAGATTCCAAGTCCAAGGAAGACAAGGATGATGCCGCAAAAATCGGAGAGCCAGCCGAGCTGGCGAAGCTCCAGGGAACCGTGATTAGGGTAAACCGCAATGCTCAGGCATCCAAGCCCGAGCAGGCCCCACCACCGGGTCAAAAGTACTTTGCCGTTGAGTTCAGGTTGACGAATCGGGACGATCGCCCTGTGACCATAGTGGCGGTCAATCAGTTCAAGCTAAAGGACGCCGCCGACCGCAAGTACGGTATAAGCGATACGGGGGTTCCCGATCCCAGATTTCCCGACGGAGTGGTAGCTCCCGGCCAAACGGTACAGGGCTGGATAGCATTCCAGATCCCTTCCGACGCCAGTAAACTGCGCCTTCAGTTCAACGCGAAAGTACCCCGGGCCTAGCCTCCTTCCCCGGGCCTAGCCTCCTTCCCCGGGCCTAGTCACCTCCTCCGGAAACCTCGATAGCTTCCGGAAAAGAGATGACCAGTTCTTTCCATGCCATGACTACTTCGGGATCGAATTGGGTCCCGGCGCCCTCTTCTAAGCGTGACATGGCCTCGTCTCTGCTTAGCGCCCGCCGGTACGGCCGGTCCGTCGTCATCGCGTCAAACGAATCCACCACCGTGAACACTCGAGCCGCCAGAGGGATCAACTCTCCCGCGAGCCCGTCGGGATAGCCGCCTCCGTCGTAGCGCTCATGGTGATGACGGATGATCTCCAGCGTGGGGTTTCCAAGAATCCGCTTCATTGGTTCGATCAGCTGGACTCCAATTAGAGGATGACGGCGCATGATGTCGTATTCCTCTGGATCAAGTGGCCCTTGCTTGAGAAGGATTGACTCGGGGATACCGATTTTGCCGACATCGTGCAGGAGAAAGCCATACTGAACCTCCGGAGTGACGAGGCGGGGATCCATCGAGCGGGCAAGCGCGGTTCCGAATGCTTTGCAGCGGTCGAGGTGATTGCGCGTGTACTGGTCCTTGGCTTCGACCACCAGGGCAAGGGTTTGAACGATCGACAGGTAATCCGACTTCACCTCGTCGTCGAACCGGCTTAGCTGGCGGCCCTTTTGCCGCTCCCGCTGGTACATCGAGCTGATTTCCTTGGCGAAAATCAGTAGCTGGGACTTGGTTCGCTCCAGCTCTTCCTCGTAGGGATCCAGAGAGCCTCTGATCGACTCGGCACTTGCCCCACCCAGCTCCTCCGTCAGGCCTTTTACGGCCGCAAGCTGTTGCTCGGCAGCGTCGGAGCGGTCCCGTCCCGGGTCGGGGAAGGACCCGGCCGGCGGGTTGCCTTCGCTCAAGAAGAATCTTCCCGCTGGTAGCGGGCAACGAGCTCTTCATCGATGGCGTCGATCAGGTCCAGCAGTCTGCGTCTTTGTCCCGAAACCCGCGATTCCGCCTCTTTGAGGCGGGCAATCGCCTCGTCGACCTTTTCCCGGCTGAGAGATGCCGGGTCCAAAACCGACTCGAGAAGCCTGTCGACTTCCCGGCGGCCCTGCATCTCCGGTACCGGCAGGGTTAGATGGCGCTGTCCCCGCGAGACGGCCGGCTCGTCGGCCAGAATGGAAGGCAGCGCCGCCACCAGGCTGGCCGGATCGGCCGTTTCGCCGGCCCGAACGTGCCGGAGTATGTCGATCTTCCCCTGAATGAGCCGCCGGGTATAGGAAGCTTCCTCTTCTATCCCGGCGCATTCCTTCCGCCGCTTTTGAAGTTCCTCGGTGGAAGCGCTCGCGGCATCGGCGAGATAGTCAGGCTCAAAGATCCGGTCGGATGTCCGGTTCCTGTTTCCGAGTTCCGGGCTCATCTCTTCCAAGGTATCATCTCCTGTAGATTGCGAGGCGTCGAGGACTATCTGGGCCAGATCAAACGGCTGGAGGAGGACGGTCAGCGGTGCACCGCCACCCTGATTGCCCAAACCCTCGGTGTTTCTTTGCCGTCGGCCAGTGAAATGTTGAAGCGGCTCGCTTCCGAGGGCTTTATCGAGCGCCACAAGGGCGGCAGCATCACTTTAACCGCAGAGGGCAGGCCTCTGGCCCACAAGGTCCTTCGCCGTCACCGGGTCATCGAGCGCCTGTTGACCGACGTTCTGGGCATGCCGTGGCACGAGGTCCACGCCGAGGCCCATCGCCTGGAACATGCAGTTTCTGCCCGGGTGGAGGAGCATTTGATGCAATCTCTCGATTTTCCCGAATACTGTCCTCACGGCCACCCCATCTGTCCGATCGATCCCCGCCGGATGAGGCCCCTGGATCAGCTCGAGGAGGGAGAAGAGGCGGCCGTTGCTCAGATTTCGGAAGTGAAGGACGAATTGCTTGCCTACTTCGACCGGGTTGGATTGGTGCCGGGTTCCACGATAAAACTTCTCGAGGCATCCCCTCTGGGGGGTCCTTTGACGCTTGAAACCGGCGCCGGCACGGTTTCGGTCGGCAGGGAAATAGCCGGATTTGTGCAGGTTTGCGATTCTGAGGAGGCGGTCTGGACCACGGGAGCGCGAAAGCGCCTCTAGACTGACCGGGAATCCCGCGATGGACCGGCCGCCAAGGAGCCCTGCATGCACGAAGTAACGGTTACGGCAGTAGGAAGGGACCGCCCCGGCATTGTTGCGGGGGTAACCGGAGTCTTTCTGGAACTGGGATGCAACCTTGCCGATTGCACGATGACCAGGCTGGGCGGGCAATTTGCCATGATCCTTCTGGTGGAGGTGCCCGACGAGGTCGGCGTCGAGCGCCTGAGGGAGGCGCTGAAGGATCCCGCCGGGCAGTTCGGGCTGGACGTGAGCACCAGGGACGCTAAGGGCCCCTCCGTCCCGGAAGACCACCTTTCCTACGTGATTTCTGTTTATGGGGCCGACCGCCCTGGAATCGTGCATGAGATTGCCAAGGAACTGGCCTCCGCAGGGGTCAACATTGCCGACCTTGTCTCCCACGTGGTCGGAGACAACATCTACACGATGATTCTGGAAGTCGAGCTGCCCCCGGATGCGGACGCGGCGGGGCTGGAAAGGCGCCTTCAGGCGGCCGCCGAGGGTATCGGGCTGGATGTCACGCTGCGGCCCATGGAAGCTTCTGAACTGTAATCCTTGGGCGCATCCACCGGCTCGCTGCCTGATCTAGATCTTGCCGGTCCGTAACGTAGTTACCTACCCCCATCCCGCCCTGAAGCGCAGGGCGTCTGAGGTCGACAGTTTCACCCCTCAAGTGGCCTGTATTTCCCAGGATCTGGTAGATACCATGCGCGCTCATCCGGGCTGTGTCGGGCTCGCGGCCCCTCAGATCGACGAAAATCACCGGATCATCGTGGTCGATGTGAGTGCTCACCCCAAGTCGACGGCCTCTCACGGGATGCTGGTTCTCGTCAACCCGGTGATCGTGACCGTGGAAGGTCAGGAGATCGGGCGGGAAGGTTGTCTTTCCCTTCCCAAAATCACGGCGAACGTCTCTAGAGGCAAGCGCATCGTCTTTGAAGGGGCTCTTCCGGACGGCACCCCGTTCAGGTCATTTACGGGAGGGTTCGAAGCGCGGGCCCTTCTGCACGAGATCGACCACCTGGACGGGATCTTGATTCTCGATCGGGTATCTTCCCCTTCAGAGATTTTCGAACGCAGGCAGTGACCTGGGAAACTTTGCCATCCGTGCCCGTTTTGGAAAAAAAGCCTCGGGAACCGGCCAAGTGACCGTGCATTTGCCTGGAATCGGATGATAAACAGGCTAAGTGTGCGCTTTCAGGCACATAATCCCGAATTAGGTTTGTAGGTTTTCAACAGGAGGTGGAAATGAGTAAGAAGCTTTGGGCCATGATTATGTCCCTGGCAGTAATGGCCTCGGTACTGGCTTTTGTCCTGCCGAGTGCCTTCGCAGACGCCGTTGATTGTGACAATCTCGACAACGAAGCGGTGTCCGATTGCACACTTACCTTCGACGTAAGCGTCGAAAGCGGCGAGACCGGTGAAACCGGCGACGGCGGCGACGGCGGCGAAGGCGGCGACAGCGGCGACGCTGAAGGCGCCAACGGCGAAGGCGGAGCTGGCGGAGCTGGCGGAGCTGGCG
>JBOGWH010000239.1:0-15562 GCA_050692975.1 Actinomycetota bacterium
GGGCGGGGGCGCGTCGTGGCGGGGCTCCCCGCTGGTATCCGCTCGGAACGCGCGACTTTCGAAAGAAAGCGACGATCAGATGGCCGGAAATGAGCCTGCGGTTGAAGGGCAGAGCGTCCAGGACCTCAACGCGAGCTCACCGCTGGAGGTCAGTCCCCGCGGCTGGAAGGAGACTTTCAAGCGGACCTTCAAGGAAATCAAGGACGACCGGATAACCCTGATCTCCGCGGGTATGGCGTTCTATTTCTTCCTGGCGGTGTTCCCAGCGCTGATCGCGGCGGCGGGAGTCCTCGGTCTCATCAACGACTCACTCGTCGGTAATATCGGCAGCACGATCCAATCGACGATTCCCGGCGATGCCGCCGACATCCTGGTAAAGGCCCTGAACAATGCCGCCGGCGCATCCGACAAGGCCTCGCTGATCGCGGTGATCGCCGGAGCCGGCGCTGCTTTGTGGAGCGCCTCGTCGGGAATGGTTGCGATGCAGTCCGGACTCAATATCGCCTACGACGGGCTCCCCGAGCGAAAATTCGTCAAGAAGAGGCTGGTCGCAATCGCCATGCTCGTCGCCGTGGCGGTGCTGGGCGGAGCCCCCTCCCTTTTCGCCTTCGGCGATGGCGTGATCTTCAGCATCATCGGATTTGCAATCGCCGCAGTCACAATCACCACCTTGTTCGCGTTGTTCTACTACCTCGGCCCCAATCATGAGGCCCCTCATTTCAGATGGATTACCCCCGGCGGAATCCTCGGTGCCGCGACCTGGGTGGTGGTTTCGACCGGCTTCGGCCTCTACCTCAAGATGTTTGCCAATGCGTCTTACGCCAAGACCTACGGTCCTCTGGCCGGGGTGATCATCCTGATCTTCTGGATGTACCTGAGCGCAATGGCAATCCTTATAGGCGGCGAGTTAAACGCCGAGCTGGAACGACAGACCTCTCCGCCAAGGTCCACATAGCCGCAACCCAGAAGTGTAGATTCGACGGCGGGGGGCAAAGAGTTCTTAATCGTTCTCAGGAGGTTTTGATGCGAATTACTCTGACCCGCATTATTGCGCTTCTTACAGGCGCGGCCCTGCTTATGGCCGGGTGCACCAACGAACCTGAAAAGTCTGCTGCAAAAAAGACGCCTGGAGAGGATGCAAAGCTTGCGAAGGCATGCGAGGGGAATGTCGAGATCAATAAAGGCTTCAACAAGGTCTTCGCCGACATTCCCCAGAGCGAAGGGCCGCCCACCCCCGAGGTAACAAAAAAGATCACCGACGGGATAAACCAGTTCGTTCTGCCGCACGTCGAGGCGGTGGAAAACAACGCGCCCGAGGAGATAGCCGATGAAATCGCGATAGGCGCCAAATCGGTGCGGCGGCTAAGAGATGATCCTGCAAGTGACCCGTTCGAAGAAGAGGAAGTCGACGAGGCCGTTAATGAAATCGACGAGTACTTCTTTGAGAACTGCGATCACGAAAAGCTCACGGTGGCGGCCAAGGAATACGAATTCTCCAAGGTCCCCGATGAGATCGAGACCGGCGACGTGTCCGTAAAGCTGGAAAACGAGGGCAGGGAGGTTCATGAGTTTGTGGTCCTTACCAGGAAGGAGGGCGTGACCGAATCCTTCGACGACATCCTTGCCCTGGACGAAGCCCAGGCACAGGAAAAGGTCGATTTCGTCAGCGGCGCAGACGCCGGACCCGGCGAGGAGGGCTACGGGATCTTCAGTTTCGAGAAGCCCGGCGATTACGTGGCGGTGTGCTTCGTGTCTAAAGGCACCACAGGTGAGGAAGAGGCGGAGGAAAGCCCATCACCGGGCGCATCGCCCAGCCCCGCCGGAAGCCAGGAAGAAGGCCAACCGCACTTCACGCTCGGGATGAAGAAGGAGTTCAAAGTCGTATAACCGGCACGGCCGTCGGCGGGTCGGGGCTTTACTGGTCGCCGTCCTGCTGGCGCCGGCCGCCTGCGGCGGCGACACCACCGGCACGAAAGGCGACTCATCCCCTGCAGCCGGGAGTCCATCAAAGGCCGATCGAGGGGGTAACGACGCATTTTGCGAGAAGGCGAGGGAATACAGCGAGCGCTTCACTGCGGCCTTTCTCGGTGATCTGAGTGCACTGGTCAGAAACCCCACCGACAAGAACCTTCAGATGCAGTTCGGCGAGCATCTCAAGCAGGCGCAGGCGGCCGGAAAGCAGATCGAAAACGAAGTCCCGGCCAAGATCGCCGGAGATTTCAAGACCTCACTGGAGGCGGGCGACCGCCTCCTGGCGGAGCTTGAAAAGGTGGAATTCGACTTCACCAGGCTGAACACCGAAACTCTTTCGGCCTACGGTACACCGGAGTTTCAGCAGGCCAGCAACCGGCTGAACACGTACTTCAGCGACGTCTGCAAAATTCCGCAGCCTACGCTCCCGCCGGAACTCCAGACCCCCGCCGCGTAACTTCCGAACTATTCGAGCGGCGATTCGGAGGTTTCACTCTGCGCCGAGGTCTTGACCCGGTTGCCCCCCTCGTGTTTGGCCGTGTAAAGAGCCTGATCGGCCGCGGTCATTAGCCGTTCGGAGCGGCCCTGGACTGCTTGCGTGCACAGCGTGGCGCCCGCCGAAACCGAGATGACCCGCACGGGCTTGTTGTCCGGATGTGGGATCGCCAGCTGCTGGACCGACTTGCGGATGCGCTCGAGAGCCTCCTGGGTTCCCTGAAGCGATTCCTGCGGGAAAATGCACACGAACTCGTCGCCGCCGAACCGGTAGGCGAAGTCGCCGGTGCGGATGTGACTGCCGATCGACGCGGCAACCGCCTTCAGGGCCCGATCGCCCTCCAGGTGGCCGAAGGAATCGTTGTAGGACTTGAAACCGTCGACATCGATGATGCCCACACCGTAACTGTTGTGGTGGCGGTCGATGTTGGCGTTCATCTTGACCAGGTCCTCCTGGAGACGAAGCCGGTTTCCCAGCCCGGTCAGGGCGTCGATGCGGGCGATCCTCTTCAGATCGGAATTCAGCCGCTCCAGCTCTCGCTGCTGCTCGCCCAGCTTGCGATGCATGCGGTTTAAGCGCGCAGCTGCTATCAGCCGCCGCCGCAGGTCGTTGACGTTCAGTGGCTTGGTCAGGTAGTCATCCGCGCCGGCCGCCATACCTTCCAGGGCGTGCCGCTCGTCGGTCATTGCCGTGACCATAATGAAGCTGGGGAACCCCCCGTCGGGGTCGCGGCGGATCCGCCGGCAGAGCTCGATGCCGTCCACCCCGGGCATCAGCAGATCGCTGATGATCACTTGCGGGTGGTACTTCTTAAAGGCCTCCCAGGCCTGGTCGCCTCCTTCTGCGGTCAGGCAATCATGCCCGAGGCTTTCAACGGTTCGGCGCAGGTACTGCCTGGCAATGGGGTCGTCGTCGACGATCAGAGTACTCATGTAGTTTTTTCAGCCTCCTTTTCTAGGGCCTCGCGTACTCGCTCGAACTCCTCTCTCAGCAACCCGAATTGCTCCGCGGCACCGGCCAGGTCCCCCTCCCCGGCAGATGTCTCCAGCCGGCGGCAGAGATCTGCCAGCGGCCTGGCTCCCACGCTCAAGGACCCCCCCTTTAGCGTGTGTGCGGCGGTTGAAAGACCCTCGCGGTCCTTCAGGCCGAGGGCTGTTTCGATCTGCTTCAGGCGGACGGTTCCGTCGGAAACGAATGCGTCCACCATCTGCCGAAGAAATCCCTGGTTTCCGGAATCCTCGAGATGGTGCAATTCGCTGATGGTTGCAGGGTCGAGAACCGCACTTTCCGTAGGCTTTTCCTCCATTTCAATCTGCGTCGCGATTTGCAGGTCGATCGTCGCGCACGGATTGGAGGCGGGGAAGTGCAGATGTTCTTGCGGCCGGGGTGCCGATGGCCCGGAATCTCAGAGGCTTTCGGCCCCCGGCGGCGGGGTCTTTATCCCCCGGACGGATGTTCTTCCTCCTCGCGTCCCGGGTGCTGCGCCTTGAAGCGGGTTATGTAGGAGGCCGCTTCGGATCGGCGGGCCACATCGAGCTTGTGGAGGATCGACGACACATAGTTCTTGACCGTCTTGTCCGAAAGATGAATGCGCTCGCCTATCTCACGGTTTGTCAGGCCCTCGGCGATGAGGTCCAGGACCCGCTCCTCGGTGGGAGAAAGGTGCGCCAGCTTGGGGTCTTTCTCCTCGTACTTGACCGCGCGGATCCGCTCGAGAACCCGCCTGGTCACATCGGGGTCCAAAAGGGCTTTGCCTCGGCCGACGGTCCGGATGGACTCGGCCAGCTCCTGTCCCGGTAACCCCTTCAGCAGGTAGCCGGCGGCACCGGCCATGATCGAGTTGAACAGGGCGTCGTCGTCGTCGTAGGCGGTCAGCATGATGACCTGCATCCGGGAATCCCGGTCTCGCAGTTCCCGGCAGGCGTCCACTCCGCTGCCGTCGGGCATGCGAACATCCATCATCACGATCGCCGGTTTGTGGATGGCCGCCAGTGAAAGGGCGTCGTGGGCGCTGGATGCTTCGGCCACAACTTCCAGATCGTCCTCGGCGTCAATCAGCGTCTTCAGGCCGAGCCGGACCACATCGTGGTCGTCGACGATCATGACTCGCAATTTCTCCACCAAAACAGTCTATCCGCCGGGGTGCTCCAGATGGCGTGAATACCCTCCGTCGCACCGCGTTTTCCCTGCGTACAGGCCTCGGACCAGCCGAACGGCCCTGCCGTAGCGGGACCGGACGGCCCTCCGGCAGGCAGTAATCCGGAGGGCCGAAACCGGGTCTGAAGGCCGGTGTTTTTTCGTTTGCATAAGCGCACTGTGAGCTCAGACGAAGGACAGGAGGTAGTAAATGAAAGCTCGCAACGCGAGGAAGTGGTCGGTAATCGCATCGGTCGTCACGGCCGTTGCCCTTGTTGCTCTGTTTGTTGCAATCCCCGCCGGAGCCCTGGGCCCCTTTGCCGCGACCGACGGCGTGGTGGATTCCGGAATCACCCCTACGGCCGACAAGCCGACCGGCACGGGGGACGACTCCTTTGGAGTCGGGACCCAGGAGGACGACGCGGTCCCCACGGTGGTCACCGGCAGCATCCCCAACAACAAGGCCGATCTGCTCAACTTCTGGGTTGACGCGAAAGACAGCGGCGGGAAGAAGTATCTGTACCTCGCCTGGGAGCGCACCGACGATCCCTCAGGATCCACCGACATGGACTTCGAGTTCAACCAGTCCAAGGTCCTGACCACCAACCTGACGACTCCCGTCAGAACCGTCGACGACCTGATGATCACCTACGAGATCACCAACGGCGGCAGCGCGGTCGACGTGAACTACCGTCTCTGGGAAGGGACCGAGTGGGGGGACCCGCAGCCCCTGACCGGATACTTCGAGGGGGGCTTCAACACGCTGACGGACGGCAACAAGACCTATCACACCTTCGGTGAGGCGGCGATCAACCTCACCGACAGCGGTCTGTTCCCGGCCAACGAGTGCGTGAACTACGGCTCGGCTTACCTGAAAAGCAGGGCGTCGCCCTCGTTCAGCTCCGAGCTGAAGGACTTCATTGCTCCGGTCCCGCAGGAGATCAAGAACTGCGGCACGATCAAGATCGTCAAGGACTCTGTGCCCGACGACGGGCAGGACTTTGCGTTCACCACCACAGGGACCGGACTCTCGAGCTTCAGCCTGGACGACGACTCCAACGCCACACTCTCGAACACCAAGGAGTTCGTCAACGTCAAGCCCGGAAGTTACACGATCACCGAGTCGGCGGCGGACGATTGGAACCTCACCGCCCTTGCCTGCACGGTGACCGGAAGCGCCTCGGCCACGCCCGACAAGGACAACCGCAAGGCGTCCATAACCATCTCCGGCGACAGCACCGTTGAGTGTAAATTCACCAACACCGCGGTGCCGGCTCGTCTGACCGTAATCAAGACGGTCGTCAACAACGACGGGGGCGACGCCGAGGCGAGCGACTTCCCGATCACCGTTGCCGGCACCAACGTCAGCAACGCCACGTTTGACGGCGCCGAGTCCCCCGGCGTCACCGTAACCCTGGACAAGGGCTCCTACGGCGTGACCGAGGACGTGAACGCAGTGCCCGGCTTTGCCGGGACGTACGGCTCCGGCTGCTCGGGAACGGTTGACTGGGGCGACGAAAAGACGTGTCTGATCACAAACAACGACGCTCCCCCGGGCCTGACCGTGATCAAGCACGTGGTCAACGACGACGGAGGAACAAAGCAGGCCGATGACTTTTCGATCACGGTCACCGGCGGCAACCCGAGCCCGGCAAGCTTTTCCGGAGATGAGGACGGAACGGAAGTTTCGATAAACGCCGGAAGCTACTCCGTGAGCGAGGGCACGGTCGAGGGATACGCGCCAAGCTACTCCTCGGACTGCACCGGCAGCATCTCGCTCGGCCAGAGCAAGGTCTGCACGATCACCAACGACGACATCCAGCCCAAGCTCACCGTTATCAAGACGGTCGTCAACGACAACGGGGGCACGATGCAGGCCGACGACTTCTCAATCACGGTAGACGGCGACAACGCCAGCCCGAGCGGGTTCTCCGGAGACGAGGAGGGCACCGAAGTGGCTCTCGACGCCGGCGAGTATGAGGTGACCGAGGACGAGGACGACGGCTACGCGGCCTCGTACTCCTCCGACTGCACCGGCTCGATCGCGCTTGGGGAAACCAAAACCTGCACGATCATCAACGACGACATCCCGCCGAAGCTCACCGTCAAGAAGCTGGTCGTAAACGACAACGGCGGCACGGCGTCGCCGGGAGACTTCACCCTGGTAGTCGACGGCAACAGCGCCTCTCCCGGCTCGTTCGCGGGATCGGAAGCAGGAACCGTGGTCGCCCTTGACGCCGGTTCGTACTCGGTGGGCGAGAGCGGCGACGAAGGGTACATTGCGGGTTACTCGCAGGACTGCGACGGCACGATCGATATCGGCGAGGAGCTTGTTTGCACGGTAACCAACGACGACGCCCCTCCGGGGCTGACCGTGGTCAAGCGCGTGATCAACGACAACGGCGGCACGCTTCACGCCGATGACTTCACGATCGACGTCGAAGGCGACAACGCCGACCCGGCCAGCTTCGCCGGTGACGCGGAAGGAACTCACGTCGACATCGACGCCGGGGCCTATGAAGTGACCGAGCGGGAGGCCGACGGCTACGAAGTCAGCTACTCGCCGGAGTGCGAGGGCACGATCGGCCTCGGCGAGACGGTGGTCTGCACGGTGACCAACGACGACATCCCGCCGGTGCTCACAGTGGTGAAGAACGTCGTCAACGACAGCGGTGGAACAAAGACGGCTTCGGACTTCACCCTTGCGGTCGAAGTCGAAGGGCCGGATCCGGCCTCGTTCCCCGGAAGCTCCTCGGGGACGCAGGTAACGCTGGCTGCCGGCGAGTACAAGGTAACTGAAACCAAGGTCACGGGCTACACCGGCAGCTTCTCCGCCGACTGCACCGGATCGATAGAAATCGGAGAGGAAAAGACCTGCATCGTCACCAACAACGACGACCCCCCCGTCGAGGTTCTCGGTGAGGTTGTGACCAACCCGATAGTGGTCCTGGGGATAGAGCTGCCAAGGACGGGCATGACCTACGCGTTATACCTGGCTATCGGCCTCTTCCTGCTGGCCGCGGGGGCCTACCTCCTGCGTCTCAGCCCCCGGCGGCAATCCGCAGGCTGAGGGCAGCCAACTCAGGACTAACGGCAGGGGGCCCGGCAAGGGCCCTCTGCCTCCTTTCGCGGCCTCCCCGGGTTTCATTCATTCATCAGGCCGCGCCTCACGATTTAGGCGCCGTCCACACCGCCGTGGCGGCGTCCCTCTTTCACGTACAATCCCTGAGGCCGCGCCTCACGAGATCTTCTGGGCGTTTGGTGCGCCCAGTGCAATAGCGGTGAAGAAGTGGAGGCGGTGCGGGCGCCGGTAAAGTGATCCCCCATGAGGATCCTTTTTCGCCTTTTTACTCTCGCGTCGGCGGCGGCGGTGCTTTTCGTTGCTGCCACCGCCTTCGAAGTCTGGAGGGCATCGAAGCAGGACGACCGGTCCGTTCGCGACGCAATCGTGGTCATGGGCGCCGCCCAGTACAACGGGAAGCCGTCGCCGGTGTTCAAGGCCCGGCTGGATCACGCACTGGAACTGTACCGGCAGCAGGTTGCGCCGCTGGTAGTTGTGCTGGGCGGAAAGCAGGAAGGCGACCGGGCGACCGAAGCCCAGGCCGGAGCGGCCTATTTGGAAGAAAGGCTGCCGGCCGACCGCGTAACCGGCGTCAAGGCCGGAGCGACGACGCTGGACAGCCTGCGAAAATTCACCGGTCTGGCCAAGGACAGGGGGATCGATTCAATAGTGATCGTGAGCGACCCTTTTCACCTGGCCCGGGCCAGGGCAATAGCAAAAGATCTGGGATTCGAGACCACCGTCTCGGCCTCGCGGCTTCCGACCAGTGAGTCGCTGCGACGGGAATCGCTGATCAACGAAACCGGCCGCCTCCTTTATTACCGCATTCTGGGCGAGGGGTAGGAGGCTTCGGCCGCCGCAGGGCCTTTGTTTTAGAAGCCGGGAGCGGGGGCCCGGAACCAGCACCAGTACATATCGCACCGGTTGGATGCCTGGTTGCCCAGGACCTTCTCGCCCTCGGGGGCGGAAAGAGTGGGAGCCGCTGCGGGGGGTGCCTGTACCGGCGCAGCCTTGGGCGTGGCCCGGGCCACCGGAGGGGCGGGCGCGGGCGCCGGCGGCTTGCTCGTGGCCAGCGTCAGCTGAGTCGATCCAGCACGCGACCCGCAGTCGGCTCGAAACTTCATAAATCTCTCGGTTACGTAAATGGTGTCGGAGGTGCGCCTGACCCCGATACTCACCGTGTCGAAATCGCCGAGCACGTTGGCCCGGTGAGTCGGTGAGGCCATCAGGGCCGCCTGAATTGCATCGGAGCTGCCGCCCCGGCCGACGTTTTCGCCGGCGGTTTGCCAGCATGAATCGGCGGCTGCGGCTTCGGCCAGCAGGTTGGAATCGTGGAAGATGGATGCCGAGGCCGCCATCTGATCAGAGTGGTCACGGGCGGCGTCCATCCAGCTGCCCTGCGCCAGGGGGCCCATCCCTGCTGCCGCCCTTACTGCGTTGGTTGCATTGACGAAAGCGGACTCGTCGGCAACCTCCACGTCGGAGCGGGCGGGGGCGGCGGCCAGCGGCGGAGCCAGCGTGATCATCACCGCGACCAGACCCAGGAACAGCGCTGCTGCCTTGAGCCATTTGCTTGAGTGCTTCATAGTCTCGTTATCGGGACAAACGGCTCGCAGGTTAGGCCCTTCGGACCATTGGGGGGGCCGAACGGCCTGCGAATTACGCACAAATCCCCCCAAAAGGGGATGCCGCCGGGCTAGGATGACGAACAAATGTTCGCCGACGCCCTTCGATTGACCCCCGAGCAACGCCATGCCGCCGCGGACCGTGACGGCAACCTGCTGATCATTGCCGGGGCCGGCACGGGGAAGACGACGACGCTGACGGCTCGCCTGGCCGGGCTTATTGAGGAGGGGGTAGCGCCCGAAAGGCTCCTTCTACTCACCTTCAGCAGGCGGGCGGCGGGCGAGCTACTCCGCAGGGCCGAGCAGATGGCCGGGCGGCCGGCCGCAGCCGCCTGGGGCGGCACTTTCCACGCGGTGGCCAACCGGTTATTGCGCCGCCACGGAAGGGCCCTGGGGCTGGGGCCTTCCTTCACGGTCATGGATCGCACCGACACCGCCGATCTGCTGGCGCTGGTTCGAAGCGAGCTGGAACCCGGGGTCCCCTCGGCCCGGCGGCGTGCGCCCAAGCAAACCCTTGCGGACATCCTCAGCCGGTGCGTCAACTCCATGACGCCCCTGCAGGAGGTCCTGACGACCCACTTCCCCTGGTGCCGCGGGGAGCGGGACGAGATCGCCGAAACCTTCAGGCTCTACACACTGCGCAAACGGGCCACCGGATGCCTCGACTACGACGATCTGCTGCTGTGCTGGTCGGGGC
Organism: Actinomycetota bacterium; assembly: GCA_050692975.1. Lineage (GTDB taxonomy): Bacteria > Actinomycetota > CADDZG01 > JAHWKV01 > JAHWKV01 > JBOGWH01. The sequence goes on from JBOGWH010000239.1 coordinate 9,987, forward strand.
TGTTCGGGTCGCCCGAGGTTGGTCGGCTGTTGACCACGATGTTCGATCACATCCTGGTGGATGAGTATCAGGACACCAATGCAATCCAGGCGGACATCCTCGAGGCGATGTCCGGGGGAGGCGCCCGGATTACCGCCGTCGGCGATGATGCCCAGGCAATCTATTCCTTCCGGGCGGCCACCCAGGAAAACATAATGGAGTTCCCCCGGCGCTTTAAGGCCCGCGTCATCATCCTCGAGCGCAACCACCGCTCGACACCGCCCCTGCTTGAAGCCACCAATGCGCTGATCGCCGAAGCAGCCCGGCGCTATCCCAAGAAACTGTGGTCGGACAAATCCGGTTCCGGCCGGCCGGGTCTGGTTCGCTGCGCGGACGAAGCCGATGAGGCGCGTCAGGTATGTGTCCGTATTCTCGAGCATCACGAGGCGGGTACCCTCCTGCGGGAGCAGGCGGTGCTTGTGCGGACCGCTCACCACAGCGACCTGCTGGAGCTTGAGATGACCGCCCGCAACATCCCTTTCGTTAAGTACGGGGGGTTGAAGTTTCTGGAGGCCGCTCACGTAAAAGACCTTCTGTGCATCCTCCGCCTGGTGGAAAACCCCCGCGATGAGCTGGCCTGGGCCAGAGTTCTGGCGCTGGCCGAAGGCATCGGTCCGGCGATTGCCGCCCGCCTTTCCCGGGAGCTGTCCGGTTCACTCCATCCCCTGGCGTTACTCGAGGCGCCCGTGACCAGCCTGGATGCGAGCATGCGCTTGCCCGAAAGCAGCAGGGAGGAGGTGGCCGCGCTTGCCGTCGCCCTCTCGGATGCTTCAGGCCTGGGCCCAGACGCCGCCGGTCCCAAAGTGGAAAGGGCGATCCGCTGGCTCGCCCCCGTGGTCAAGAGGCGCTACCCCAACGCCGAGGCCCGGTGCGCCGATCTGGACCAGTTGCAAAAGGCGGCGTCGGGGGCGCCGACGCTGGCGAAATTCCTGGCAGATATCACTCTCGACCCGCCCGCCTCAACCGGAGACCTTGCCGGCCCGCCGCTGCTCGACGAGGACTTCGTGATCCTCAGCACGATCCACTCGGCAAAAGGGTGCGAGTGGGAGGTCGTCCACGTGATTCATGCCTCCGACGGCAACATCCCCTCCGACATGGCCACCGGTGATGCCGAAGCTATCGAGGAAGAGCGCCGATTGCTCTATGTGGCGATGACGAGGGCCCGCAATCACCTGTATTGCTACGCGCCGTTGCGCTACCACCATCGCCGCTTCGCAAACGACGACCCGCATAGCTACGGCCAGCTGAGCCGCTTTTTTACTCCGGCGGTGTTGCGCTGCATGGAGGAAAGTACCGCAACGCAGCGCCCTTCGCATCCGGAGGATTCCGCCACTCACGAGTCCGTCGGGATGGCCCGGATCGACGCTTTGATCGGGCATCTTTGGGACTCCTGATTGTGGCCGGCGGAAAAAAGTCGCGAAAAAAAGATGTTTAGGACCTCTTCCGGTCGGGAACTGGGGATATAAACCAAAACACCCTACGGGAGATGGGTGAGCCGCGTTCGGCTCCCCAGGCAGGCCGTCGAATCCACGGCGGGGGCACTTCTTCACCGACAACTCAAGGAGGCAACTTTGCGCATCCGCATCGCGGTATCACTCGTTCTCATCGGCAGTTTCCTGGCGATTTTCCCCGCTCCGGGCGGCTTTGCCGAATTCCACATCGACACCCGCCGGGGGGGTTCTCTTTCTGCTCCAACCGGGGAAACCTCACCGGAGACCGACGACGAGGAGAAGGCCGAGAAGAGGGCCCGGAAGGCCGCCCGCAAGGCAGAGGAAGATCAGGAAGAAGCCGGCAAGGAATCCAGAAAACGGGCTCAAAAGATGGATGAAGCAAGCGACGGAACCGGCCCGCAACAGGCTCCGACAGCCCGAGAGACTGCGCGCGAAGAGGGCCCGAGCCCGCAGGCGGCGCCATCGGCCTCAAATAGCGCCGCGGAGCAGGTCATATTGGAGGTGTTCGGACCCGAAGCCGGACCTACCGCTATACGAGTGGCGCGCTGTGAGTCCAGCATGGCGACGGGCGCCAGCAACGGTTCCTACGCCGGGCTGTTTCAGATGGGCTCCTACGAGCGCAGCGCCTACGGGCACGGATCCGATCCGCGCAGCCAAGCCGAGGCGGCGTACAGCTACTTCACCCGGTCGGGCTGGCGGCCTTGGAGCGCATCGCGGCACTGCTGGGCTTAGTCTTTCGTTGGCGGGGTAAAGCAAGGTAATCCCGGAGCCGCGGGTGATTAGTCCCGCGCTTCCCTCAAAGAGTCCTCCGGCCTAAAGGCACCGCGGACGCCTTTTCTGCCCAAATGCCGAGGAGTACCATTTCGAGTGTCGAAAGGAGCTCGAGATGATCGAGATCGAGGTGAGTACTGAAATCCGGCGTCCTGTCGAAGAGGTTTTCGAGTTCGTAAAGGAGGCCGAGAACATACCAAAGTGGGACCATGACCTCCTCAAGGCCGAGAAAACCACGGACGGACCAATCGACAAGGGATCCCGTTTTCACATCGAATTCGAGCCCTTCATGGGCGAGAGCCAGGGTGACGGAGAGGTCATCGATTTCGAGCCCGGGCGTTTGATCGAACTCCAGTTTCACATGGGCAAAATGCATCCCCATATGCTTCAGCGCTTCGAGGCGGTGAACGCCGGCACTAGGTTCACCCGGCTGTTTCGGATGGAGCCGGAAGGTGTTTTGAAACTTGCCGCCCCTATGATGAAAAGAACGATCAGAAAGCACAACGAGGCCGCCCTGGCAAACCTGAAGGGACTCCTGGAAACACGTTCTTCTGGCATTGCTTAGCCGGGCGGGTCAAAGAGCCACGCGAAATGTTCGTTATGAACCGGCTCTAACTATCGGCCATCGGCCCAGGAGTTCGGCCCATTATTAATCGACTGCATGTACTAGAGGCCGGAAACAAGCCATTTATCGGCTCCGCAGCCAACTCTCGAGTTCGCCGCGGTTGATAATGCCCAACACGAGGATCGTCGTTTCCTTTTCCAAGACGTCGTACATGACGCGGTAGTCACCGACCCTGAGGCGATGAAAGGTATCTGCGGCCCCTTTGGTCTTTTTACCCCCGCGTCCGGGTGCCCCCGCCTGCTCTGCGAGATCCAACAGAGCTTCCTTAACCTTCTCTCGCTGTCCCTCTGGAAGTCTTACATAGGCTTTTTCGGCGGCCCGCGACAACCTTACGTCGTAAGAGGTCAGTCGATATCCTCGAGTCTCTTCGAAGCCCCCCTTTTATGGCCGGCGCGGGCCTTCCTCCGCATCTGTATGAACTGCTCGGCATTTGCAAGGACTAGGTCCTCGGCTTCCTCCACGGGCACGATCACCGCCGCCATGACTCCCCGCTTGGTGACGATGTAGCTGGCCCCGGCGGACACCTCATCAATGACTTGCGAGGCTTTGGTTTTGAGTTCCTTGATTCCGATCTCGGCCACGATGCGTCCTCAAAAACTAAAGTGGTTACTTATGTGGTTACTATACCATCTGTTCTAGAAAGTGCTGGTACCCCGGCCGGGCGGCTTCCACGAAGGCGCCGAATTCGAAGGCGCGACGCCTTTCGAAAGAAAGGCAAGATTCATCGGCTGGAAGGCCCCGGATCGATCGTAAACTGGTACTCGGTGGAGACGAAGGCCGGTTTCTACCGGTTTTTGACATGCCGCCGCCCTCGTAGCTCAGTGGATAGAGCACAGGTTTCCTAAACCTGGTGTCGGAAGTTCGATTCTTCCCGGGGGCGCTACAAAAAACGTGCTCGCAATAGCGATTTCACGCTCATTTTGCCCCTTTTTCGATATGAGCGATAAAGAAGGCCATTGTCCGCTCTTGTCCCTTTTTTACCTCTCTTTTCCGTACGAATGTGGCACGAATGTGGCACGGTCGTTAGCACTCTCTCCTCGTGAGTGCCAATCGGGGCCGCCCTTTAAACAAGCACCCGGGCTGCCTGCGATCAGACCGTCGCGGACTTGTCGGGCCCAGCGCCTGCTGAAAATGATCCTGAAATGCGTGCCGGGCGTGGCCAGGCCGCGCTTTGCGAGATCTACGCGACGGTTGACAAAGTAGCTACGTAGGGGCTACCTTTAGAGAATGCTGTCCGTTGGGATAAAGACCCTGAAAAACAAGCTGAGCGAATATGTGCGGCTGGCGGCCGCCGGCGAAACCGTTCTCATCTCAGACCGGGACCGCGTGGTGGCGGAACTTGTTCCAGTCTCCGCAAACCGACAGGTGGATGTTCAGGACGCAGTCCTTGCGGACGCCGTCCGAAATGGGTACATAACACCTGCGGTCCTGCCCCCAGGCCCCCCTCCGGAATCCCCCGCCATCGGAACCCTGAAACAAGTACTTGCGAGCCTTCAGGCGGACCGAGAAGACCGCTGATTTATCTCGATACCTCTGTCCTGCTGGCCCAGCTTTTTGCCGAGGATCACAAACCGCCCGCGGAGCTGTGGTCCGAGCGTCTCGTGTCCAGCCGTCTGCTGCAATACGAAACCTGGGTGCGGATCAACTCCGCGGGACTCGGCCCGAGCCACGGCGAGGACGCAACGCAACTGTTGGGAAAAATATCGTTCATTGAGTTGTCCCGCCCCGTCCTGACCAGAGTTCTTGAACCGTTCCCCGGTCCGATCAGAACTTTGGACGCCATGCACCTATCGTCACTGATATTCTTGCGATCCAACGACATCAGCGTCAGCCTGGCAAGCTTGGATCAAAAGATGGTCGAGGCCGCGAGAGCGCTAAAAATCCCGATTGAAGCTCGCCTTGGTGTATAGTACGTGTATGAAGTCACGTACAAATATTGAAATCGAAGACAGCTATGTTCAGGCGATCATGCGCCGCTTCGGAGTTTCCACAAAAACCGCAGCCGTTGACCTGGCTCTCAGAAACCTTGCCGGTCAGCCCATGTCGCGGGAAGAGGCTCTAAGCATGAGAGGGGCAAACGCCCTCGACCAAATACCGGAAGACGACTCACTGCCTTCCGGCGTTTGATTCTCGCGGACACTTCTGCGTGGGTGGAATACGACCGGGCAACCGGAAGTAAGGCGGATCGCCGGTTGGCGAAGTTGATAGCAGATGACGAGGGGCAACTTGCAATCAGCGAGCCGATATTCATGGAGGTCTTGGCCGGGGCCCGGGATGAAGCTCGCGAAAACCAATTGCGCCGCCTGCTACTTCGCTTTGAACTGATCAGATTCGACCCGGTGATCGACTTTGACGGAGCAGTCGGCATTTATCGGCGCTGCCGCACGGCCGGTGTAACACCGCGGGGTTTGGTTGATTGCATGATCGCATCGGTAGCCTCCCGCACTTCATCGACGGTTCTGGCCCACGACCGGGATATAGCCCGCATGGCGCCCGTGATTTCGATCGATTTAGACCCAGCTTCACTGCGACCTACCCTTAAATAGGGTCGTGATATAGCCTTAAAGCACAGGGCCACGGCTTGGAATTTGCGAGATAAAGCCGATGATTTAGCCCCCGCACGGCGGCCTAACGGGAGCGAAAAGGAGGGCAACCGATGGACAAGATCACCCCCCACCTCTGGTTCGACA